>JBATYU010000806.1:0-2664 GCA_049674245.1 Bradyrhizobium sp.
AGTTCGATCTGGACCGCAAATCCCATCATTGGGGAAGGCGAAAGCTCAAGAGGGATCAATGACGGTTTGGAATACCTGCTGCTGGGTTCCTTCTGGGTTGCCCTGTCGCAGGTGTCCGCCCTCACGCTGATCCCGCGCCCTGCTTGGCAGCCTTGGCCGCAAGCAGCCGGAACGTGTTTGCCATTGCCGCCTGCTTCTTCGCCTTTTCCGGATCAGTATTTTTCTTCGCGCGCTCGTGCAGATCCGCACATCAAGTCGCAATCCTGCGACGAGTCAGCTGTGGGTCCTGCACCGCCTCGGTTGCGTTGGCGATCTCAACCAGCTTGCGTGCCGCGGTGTCGGGATCGGCGAAGGTACGGTCGGTGACGAATTTCACTGATGCTAGGCGTCGCTCAGGTGTCGGAACGATGCTGCGACGTCAGCATCCGCTTCCATTCGGACGCGGCGTAGTCCTCACGCTCCCTCATGAAGCGCTGCTGATGCGCCTTGAAGTTGGCGATGCGCTGCCCGATCTCCTCGCGCTCGGACGACATCCAATTCACGGACGGCATCCGGTTCGGTTCGATGATGGTGCGCGGCAAGGGTGGTTCGGCGCGAACGCTCTTCACAAACGCCATCGTTTCGTCGACCAGCGAATTAAGATCGTCTTTCCAATTCACCATTTCGATTTCCCCCCAGGGCGCCAGCCTATCGGGGGCCTAGCCCGGCGCTGCCATGCCGCCGCAAGTTGGGGTGTGGACGTGTGGACAACCGGTGCAGGGATGCGCCATGAGGCCGTGGAAGCGTTCGGCCATTGCGCGGGTACTTTTTCCAGCCCGCGACCTGAAAAGCGCACCGGCGGCGCTACGGCGCGCGGCGCGAGCAGCAGAGCGGCGACGACATCTCGTAAACAAGAACCGCCCGAAGGCTCTTCGGCATTAAGTGAGTGTGAGACGTGAGACAGCTCACATTCGCGCGTCGCGGTTCGAGCTAATTAAAATGAGCTACGACGGCGCACATAGCGTCGTAGCCTTCCCACCAACAACCAGTTGCGATGAAAGGATACGTACAATGGCAACCGAAGCAGCATCTAAAATCCACGACACCTTGAACGCCCCGGATGACGCCGCCGCCAAGGCGGCAATCTCGGCAAAGGTGCCACTCCCAAGGCCGGGGATGCCGGACCCACGGTATGGGGTCGAGCAATGTTGCGTCCGCGAATTTTGGGCGGTAATCGAGCGCGATGCCAGCTTGGTTCGCGGGCGTAATGTCTTGCGCACCAGGAAGTTGGGCACCGGCATCTACGAGGTTTTCTTCACCGGCGACGTCAGCAATGGCGCCTTTGTCGCCACCATCGGCAGACCCGGGATCGCCACCGAGCCCCCCGGCGAGATCACCATGGCGCTGCGCTGCTGCCCGGGCCTGGGTCTCTTCGAGCCCTTCGAAGGCAACAAGGGCGTGTGGATTCAGACATTCGATTCCGCCGGCAAGCCCAGCGACCGCTCGTTCCACTTGATCGTTCTGACGCACTAAAGCGCTTGCCGTTGCAAGCCGTCGCGTTGTGATGCGCGGGGGTCAACTTTAGATCGAGATCGCCGGGCGCGTACGAATTGACGCCGGCGCCCGGCGTCCTGGTTGAGGCTGAAGCCGCCGCCTTGCGCCAAAGGAGATCGGCTGCAAGAGCAGTCAAATCGCTCCCATCGATGAATTGTCGTTATTAAATTTCGTCTTCCGGCCCGGACGATAGAGCCCTTCTTGCTTACGAGAGTGGCCTATTTTGAAAACGCGAGTGGCCTAATTCGGCCAGTACCGCGGCGCGCGAAAGCCGCCCGTGAGGGCTTGGCGATTGTCGCAAATTAAGTTGGATTTTTGCCCGAGGGCCTGACGCCGTCAGTCGACGGTAAGCCCAGGGTCTCACGAAGACGGGCGACAGCGGCCCTTCCGAGATCCTGGGAACTGAGCAGGACGTCGTCCGACGTCTCGCGCACCTCGCCGACTGTTTTTAGGCCAGCGGCTGTCAGCACTCTGCGAATGCGCGGCGGAAATTCAACATCGCTGATCAGCGTATCGTCCGGTAGCCCTGGCGTTGGATCGAGCTTATTCGGTTCGCTCATAGCGCGCTGACCTTCGTGCTCGGTCTCACGCTTCGCCTGGCGATCCGCTTCTCTTTCGCCCCAGGCAGCTCGACGCCGGTGCGGCCGCTCAGGGTTTGGCCCATCAGTGGGCGCGGCTTGCTTCCGATTGTTTTCGACCGGTTCAGCGTAGTTTTTGTGAAATGCTAAGCCGATTAATCCCACCACCACCAAGACGGCCCCCGCCACCATTAGCCAATGCGGATATTCCATTTTGGCGCACTCCTACCAGCAGCACCTCATTTCTTTGCCTTCAGCCCCGAGCTCGACCAGGCGGCGGATGGCTTCTGAGCGGGCGACGTCATGAGTTAGAGCGCTGCCATTGCGAGAGCAATTACATCGAGCAACGGTAAAAGGTAAGGTCCATTCCCGCCAAGGCCGGATCCGTGAAAACGCGGGATACGCTGTTGGCATCGAGGATTTTCAGACGCAGATTAGTACTCGTCGCCATGATTTCCGACGCACATGCGGCCTGAAAATCGATGATGTCACCTGTCTCTTTCCTCGACGTGATGGTGCATCGCGCAGTTTTGCTTCTGACGTCATTTCCATC
>JBATYU010000807.1:0-11651 GCA_049674245.1 Bradyrhizobium sp.
AGATGGAAGCTCTCGCTGATCGCCTTGCCATGGGCATCGGTGGCCGTGACCGTGACCGCGTTGTTGCCGTAGTCGCCGTCGGTCGGAGTGCCGGAGATGACGCCGGTATGGGCATCGATGCTGAGGCCGGTCGGCAGCTTGGCCGAGAAGGTCAGCGCATCGCCGGCGGCCGGAGCTGCAAAATGACTTGAGACATTGAGCGAAAAGGCTTGGCCTTCATTGGCGCTCTGGTCTGCGATCGCGGTAGCGGTTGGGCCGCTATCGCCGACCTGGAGGTGGAAGCTCTCGCTGATCGCTTTGCCATGGGCATCGGTGGCTGTGACCGTGATCGCGTTGCTGCCGTAGTCGCTGTCGGTCGGGGTGCCCGAGATGACGCCGGTATGGGCTTCGATGCTGAGGCCCGCCGGCAGCTTGGCCGAGAAGGTCAGGGCATCGCCAGCGGGCGCCGCGAAGTGGCTGGAGACATTGAGCGAGAAGCTCTGCCCCTCAAAAGCGGTTTGGTCTGCGATGGTGGTGGCGGTTGGGCCGCTGTCGTTGACGGCAAGATGGAAGCTCTCGCTGATCGCCTTGCCATGGGCATCGGTCGCGGTCACCGTGACCGGGTGGTTACCGAAGTCGCTGTCGGTCGGGGCGCCGGAGATGACGCCGGTATGGGAATCGATGCTGAGGCCCGTCGGCAGCTTGGCCGAGAAGGTCAGGGCATCGCCAGCCGCTGGAGCCGCGAAATGACTTGAGACGTTGAGCGAAAAGGCGCGGCCTTCAAAGTCGCTCTGATCTGCGATGGCGGTGGCGGTCGGAGTGTTGTCGCCGATCAAACGACGGGAGTTCTCGTCGACCGCCCGGGCTTCATGGAACACTTCTTCGGCAGGAGCTACAATGGATCCAGATTTACTTACGATTGGTGCGGTCCGGGCATACGTAGCTTCCGCGCCATGGTGAAGGTTTGGATTCGTCAGATCGTACCCGCTCTCGTCGCCCTGGTTGTTGCGCGTGGGTTCGACGACGCCCTCTGCCTTCCGAACGGCCTTGCCGGTGCGGGACAGCAAATCATCCAGAATGTCATTATTGGGCATGTATCACCTGCAAACGCGGTCCGTCCGAAAGATCGATTAAAGAACGCCTTCAGCCAAGCTAGTGGCAATTGATTAAATCAGTGCCAAACGATCCAAGGTAGCTCGGCGCCTGGCTTTAACGATTTGGGAACGGGTCGTTGGCCTGGTGCGAGCGCGCGCGAAATCCAGATTTACCTTAACGGGACGCTAAGCAAATCCCGTCAATGATTGGGGTGTTTTTAATGTAATGGCGTACCCGTTGTGTCCGTTAAGCGTTTCATCGCCACCTTTAAGTCGGAGGTAAAGCAGCGGCTTTCGAGTCGTCGGTCGGTCCGCGCCGCGCGTACGACGCCGGTTAGTTTTTTATCCTCGGGCGGAAGCCTCGTTCATGAGCCGACGGTTCCGGCGGCAGTTTATCTGGCATCCTTTGTCATAAATCTGCTCGCCTTGTCGCTCCCGCTATCGATCATGCAGGTGTACGATCGCGTTATTCCAAACCGATCGTTTTCGACGCTCGCATGGCTCTTCTTTGGTCTCGCGATAGCGTTGGTCATTGACTTCGTCCTGAAAACGCTAAGGTCAGTTGTTCTGTCCTGGCAGGCGACCCGTTTTGCCCGAAATGTGGAAAACGAAGGGGTCGCTCGTTTTCTTCGGGCGCCCAACGGGGGGTTCGAGCGCGAACCTGCCGCCGTGCACGTGCACCGCTATACAGCGGCAGCAGCACTGGCTGACTATCACAGTGGCCAGGCACGGTTGGTCTTAATCGATCTGCCATTCGTGGGTATCGCGCTTGTCGTGATGGCGATCGTTGGCGGTGCAATGGTGCTCGTACCTGCAAGCCTGTTTTTCGTGTTTGCAGCGCTTGCGATAGGTCGCGCTCGTGAATTCCGCAGAATACTCGATGCGCGAACAACTCAGGACAATCGGAAATATGACTTTATCGCCGAAGTGTTGACCGGGATTCACACGGTCAAGGTTATGGCGATGGAGCCGCAGATGCAGCGGCGCTTTGAACGGTTGCAGGAAGCGGTGGCGAAAACAACGATGTCCTCCATCTCGACCGGGCAAGCGAACCAAACCGCGGCACTGCTTTTCGGAAGCGTTTCGCAGCTGGTCGTGGTTGCGATCGGAGGCTCCCAAGTCATCAACGACCAGCTTACCATGGGCGCTCTCGCGGCTTGCACGATGCTGTCGGGTCAAATTCTGCAGCCCCTTCTGCGGGCGATTTCTCTCTGGACCGAGAAGGAAACCGTGGATCATCGTCGAGCCGAAGTTAAATCGCTCCTCGATTTACCTTCAGCCAAGTTTCCTGGGGACACTCATGCGTCTATCAAGGGCAATATCCGATTTGAAAACGTCGTTTATCGAAATCCAAACGATCTCAATCACACTTTGGCGATCCCTGATATTTCGATCGAGGCCGGCGCAATCATAGGCGTGAAGGGAAAGGAAAGTTCCGGACGGACCACGCTGCTGAGATTGATGCAGGGGGAAATCGAACCAACCTCCGGTCGCGTCATGGTCGATGGCGCATCGACATTCGACCCTCGATTTGCGGCGATACGCCGACACATCGCCTATGTCGGGGCTGTTCCAGCGATATTTTCCGGCACCATCATGGAAAATCTCACCATGTTCGGTCCTGAGAAGCGCGATTTCGCGCGCAAGATGGCGCAACTCCTGGGCCTCGAAGCAACCATTAACCTCCTCCCGGATGGTTACGAGACGAAGCTTGGAGAAGGCATCGGTGACGATCTGCCGATGTCGATTGCGGAGCAGGTGAACATCGCCCGCGCGCTGACAAATCGTCCGCGCGTGCTTGCTCTGGATGAAGCCAATATGCTCTTGGACGCCATTGCCGAGCCCGCACTGATCAAGGCACTGAATGTCCTCCGCGGCAGCTTGACCATCATTGTTGTAACGCACCGTCCGTCGCTGTTGGCTTTGTGCGACCATCAGATTGTTCTCGAAGACGGTCGTGCTGACTGGTCTGCCTCCTCCCTCAGCGATCCGCGGAAGGTGGCGACGTGACGACACATGGTGACCCAGGATCGCCGCTGGTTGGCGCAAGCCAGACATCCGCGCCAGAGACGATTGAAAATCCGGTGCACGCAAACTTGGCGCGACTTGCCGCCGAGTTTGCCGATGTTTCGGATGATTTGTCACGCTCCCCGGAAGAATCCCTGATCTCCGCAATCAACAATATCGTTCATCCCGAGACCGCCGCGGAAGCCTGTCTTGCTCCGACGCTCGCATTATTCGGCTGGGCCGGCGAGGGACGTCTGATTCAGGAAGCCCTGCCGCATTTCGACCGTATCGATAATATCGAGGCTCTGCGTCGCGTCCTTTCCTTGTTGGGTTACGCGACAACCCGTAAGTTCCTGAAGCAATCAAAGATCAAGTCCCATTCAATACCGTGTTTGTTTACGCGCGACGGCACGGACATCACGCTAATCGTGGATCGTGAGCCAAACGGAACCCTTCTTGCATTCGACGGCAAGTCCGCTTCCTGGACGAAAATCGAACCAGCGGAACAAGGCGGCTGGGCCTACTTCGTTTGGGACCAGTCAGTTAAGACTGAAGCCGTTGAACAAGGAGCGTCCTGGCTATTCTCCGCGATCAAACAATTCAAGCCGACAATCTTGGCGACCCTCGGGTTCAGTCTATTGGGAAACCTCGCGGCGCTTGCGCTGCCGATCTTTGTAATTTGCGTATATGATCTGGGGATCGGCACGAAGTCGATAAACATCGTGATTATGCTCGCAATTGGCGCCGGCATCGTAATCGCCACGAACTTGGCATTACGCAGCGTCCGCGCGCGCGCGATGGCATATTTTGGTGCCCGGATCGATGCGCTGATCGGCATGAAGGCATTCGAGGTGATCCTCAACATGCCGGTTTCAATGGTCGAAGCCGCCCCGGTCGGCACTCAAATCTCGCGACTGAAGCAATTCGAGAGTATGCGCGATTTCTTCACCGGAACTTTGGCCTCTTCAGTTGTCGATATTCCGTTTATCTTCATCTTTCTCATCGCGATCGCACTGTGGGGCGGAAATCTTGTCTGGGTACCGGTGTCGCTCATCACGGTTTATGTTGCGCTCTCTGCCATAACAATTCCGATTACACGCAATTATGTTCGCGCGATCAGTTTCGCCAAGCAGCGTCGCAACATCTTGCTTCACGAGATCTTCACCAAGCGTCGTGCGATCCGTTCGCTGAGCGCCGAACACATATGGATCGCACGGCACCGAGATCTAGCCGAACTGATTTCAGACCAGAGCCATCGGGCACACAGGTGCAATAACGCCGTGCAAAATCTGGGGGAGGTGCTGGTCAGCGTTGCCGGCATCGCGACGCTTGGTCTTGGTGCGCTAAGCGTGAGCAAGGGAGTGATGACTTCAGGCGCGCTGATCGGCACCATGGCTCTGGTGTGGCGGGTGCTGTCGCCGCTGCAGTCGACCTATCTTTCCCTGCCTCGGCTGGAGCAGGCACTGCAGACCTTCAAGCAAATTGACAGGCTCATGAAGATACGAAGCGAACGCGACGTGCGGGCGCCACGATCCTTTTTCCGGCAATTTAGTGGCAAAGTATCCGTACAGCGCCTTGCCTTTCGTTACGCGCAACGCCAGGAGGCCGTGCTCCGTGGTGTGCAACTCGAGATCAAGCCCGGGGAGACGATCGCCATCACCGGCGCGAGCGGCGTTGGCAAAACAACACTGCTTAGACTTATAGCGGGACTTTATCCGCCCACCCTTGGCGCTGTGCTGGTCGACGATATGGATTTGCGGCAGATTGATCCGACCGAATGGCGCTCCCAGATAGCATTTATGCCAGAAACGACGAGTTTCTTTTACGGCACCTTGGCGCAAAATATTCGGCTTTCGCGACCGGATGCAAATGACGCAGAGGTAGTGCGGGTTCTCAGAGAAATGGGACTGGATAGCGAAGAACAGTTGATGTCCGGGGGCATCGATCGCCGCCTGACGGCTGCAGATCTTGAGAATTTCTCGGATGCCTTGAAGCAACGGTTGGCACTGGCACGCTGCTTCATAAAGGAGGCGCCCGTCTATTTGCTGGATAACCCCGCGGCTTCCCTCGACACCGCGTCAGAATTGCACTTGCTCAATAAGCTTGCGGCGCTGAAGGGCCGCGCCACGATTCTATTTACGACGTTTCGACCGAGCCATATGCGGCTGGCCGATCGCGTGATCCTGCTCAAGGACGGACAGGTATTCCTGGATGGTCCGCCGGATAGGGTCTTGGAGCACATAGCCGCGGCAGCCTGACATTTATCTAAATTTGGCCGCACATTTTATTAATGCGGACTGCCTATAATTGGCGCGTCTTATAGGCGCCTATTTTGAGGCTCGAACACCTTGCTGCCAATCCTTACCCGGCGAACTGAAATCGCGAGACGTCTGACCCAACCACTGGTGTTGGAAGATGGTCGGCCGCCTCGTGTGTTGGTCGCCACCCTTATTACTATTTCTGGCTTCGTCATAGCCACGATCGTTTGGGCGTCCCTGACGCGTGTTCGGGAAGTTACTATCGCTCAGGGCCAAATCGTACCACGCGGTCAAGTTCAAACGGTTCAGCACCTTGAAGGTGGAATTGTCGCTGAGATTCTTGTCAAGGAAGGTTCGAGGGTAACGGCGCAGCAGCCCCTTATCCGGCTGCGCCCGGAATCATCGGTCGGTGAACGAAACCAATTTCAAGCCCGCCGCGCAGCCTTGAAACTTCAGCTCATCCGCCTTGAGGCGCAGAGTCGTGATGAGACGCCGGACTTTGACGAATTGGCCAGGAAATTCCCAGATCTGGCGACAGAGCAAGAAAAGCTGTATGTCAGCGCAATTTTCCAGAGGCGACAGGAAAAGGCAACCCTGGCCGCCAAGGTTGCGCAGAAACGCGGTGAAATAGCTACGCTGACATCTGGCGTGGAATCCGCGAGCGCGCAGGTGGAGGTCCAGCGCGAATTGGTCGAGATGCAAGATAGCCTGAAAAGCTTGGGGACCGGATCACGAAAGAGCTGGCTCGAAGCCAAATCTGCTTTTCAGCGCAGCGAAGGTGACCGGCTCAATCTCGAGGGCAAGCTCGATACGGCCAAAGAGGCCTTGATAGAAGCTGAAAGCAGTTTGTCGGAAGCCGATGCCAAGGCGCAGCAAAAGCTAAGCGAAGAGAGGGTTAAGGCGGCAACTGATCTGGCAGAAACCGAACAGCAGCTTGTCAAGCTTGACGATCGCTCCGATCGCCTATTGGTTCGGGCGCCTTCCGATGGGGTCGTACAAGAACTCGCTCCGAAATCGATCGGCGAAGTAGTGCGAGCTGGCGACCTTGTAGCCCGGATAGTACCCACAGAGCGTGAGTTGGTTGCCGAGGTACACATCGATCCGAAGGATGCCGGCCACATACGTGCGGATGCGGATGCGGAGATTCGGCTTTTGACCTATGACAGCACAATCTTCGGTCCCGTTCGGGGCAGGGTCGAATATTTGTCGGCTACGACATTTTCACCGCCGCCCACTCAACAGACTCCTCCCGGCCAGAATAGTGCCGAACCTTATTACAAGGCTACGATACGACTTCTGCAGGACCATGTTCGCTCCGGCACCACCGACTATCCAATCACGCCAGGAATGGTGCTTCAGGCGCACATTCAGACCGGCTCCAAATCGATCATTCGATATATGTTTAAACCGGTCTTCAATTCTTTGGATGTGGCCTTTACCGAACGATAGGCCATGCAATAAATCCCGAAAGCGGGATGATCCCGAAGCTGGTCTGACATCGGCGGCGTTTGGCCGCTTGGAGACGCCGAGAGGCTCGCTCTCTGCCGGTCGCGGCTAATGAGCGGAGATGCTGAACCACCCCTCGTGGAGAGGTGATCCAGCCGCTATCAACCCCGGCAGGTTTGAGACATGCCGCCGGCCCCATCAGCGCTACAGCGAGACCGCCTTCGGCTGGTCTTTTGTTTGGTTCGAAAATTAACTCGCAGCGCCGGCATTCAGCTTAACGAGCGAGTTCGGTTGCAGTGTCATGCGAAAGCGATAGCGTAACTGCACGGGATTATCCCATTCGAATCTACCATTGCAGAGCCGCCGGGCGTCATATTCCGATGCCCCGGTCATTGCGTTAAGCAAGATGGAGCATCGTAGTGAAACAAACGACGTCCGGTCGACCCCCTGATTCGGATTTCGAAACGTTTGACGAGGACGTAACCGGCGATCGCGTAGCGCTCGACAAGTTCGGACGGTCGGCGGAGACGGACTACCCTTCGCATGAATCCGCCCCTCTATTTCTCTCTGGACACGACGACGAGCCGGATGCGCGGGAATTCACAAATCCCTTGCGGAAGCGACGCCCCTCTGTCTTGCCACGGATTCTCGCGAGCATTTTGGTGGCATCGGCCGTGGCAATCCTGTTGGCGCTGTTCTCTTCCGATGACATGCGCAACATCGTCGTCGATGCCAAAGTTTCGATTGCCGCCATGCTCCCGTCGCCATTCGCGGCGGCACAACCGGACTCCGTGCAACTTACGGCAAAGGACATCGAATTGTTGAACGGTCCGGCCCGGCTATCGAGGCCGGAAAATCAGACGCCCGGCATTCGCAGCGTGACGACGGTCACGAGCGCGCCGTCGCGCGAGGAAGTTACGTCGGCCCTTCGGAGCGCGATGCAGAGAGAGGTGCCGGCCGCCGTGGCACCGGCCGCAGCCGCGACGAAAGAGCAGTCGGATGCCGAGAAGGAAGCGCTGTTCAAGCAATTTCTGGCTTGGGAGGTCGAGCGAAATGCGCGGGCGCAGGCACGAGTTCGGCCCAAAAAGGCGAAAAGCCGCCTGCTCAAGTGATCGCGGCTGCCGTCATGCGCCCGCTTTCCGTGGGTCCGTTTTCCAGCTGGTAAGTGTTGGACACAAGGTGGACGTAACTCGGGTAACTAACGCACTATTTCGGTGTCGAGCTCGAGGTCGCGATTGCGCGCATCAGCCATAATGCCGCAAAGACAACAAGCATCGCGAACCAGTGGAATTCGCCCGCCGCCATATTGACCAGGTCCGCGAGCCAATCGATCGGAAGACCACCGATCCACAGGATCAGCACGGTGGTGAACATTACGAAGAGTCCGTCGAGGACCCTCAAGGCGATGGTTTTTGCGGTCATCGCAGCCTTCCGTTGGAGGCAAGCCATGTTGCTGCCTGCCGCTCGCGACGCGCGAGCATGGCGGCAACCCAATCGTTGAGGAGATTCCCGGCTGCGCCAGCTATCCCGCGGACCCGCAATCCAGCAGCGGCAAGCAATCCCATTGGCCCCAGCGCTCCCGTCACAAACAAATGAGACGCAATCGAAATGCCGATGACGGCGGCAATGAGCGTCGCCAGGTAGAGTATATTCATCAGAGCTCCATGCGAAATTGACGGCGAGAGCCGCCCGTCAAACTTGCACAGAAGTTAGAGGAGAGCACGACGATACGTCTTGGTTCGGCGCGACATCCCATCGGACCAGAGTGAACATCTTCGATTGCGCTTAATCGCCCCGCACCTCGCGCGGCGTGAGGCCGTACTGACGGCGGAAACGGCGGTTGAAATAGGAGAGATCGCCGAAGCCGACATCGTAGGCGATGGTGCTGATCGCGGTGCGACTCGCGCCCGACTCGCATAACAGCCGGTGCGCGCGCGCCAGACGTTGCGCCATGAGATATTCGGAGAATGTCGTGCCGTCGGACTCGAACAGACGCTGCAAGTAGCGCGGGGTGACGTTGAGGCTGGCCGCGAGCGTCCCGATCGATGTATCGCGGCGGTGGCTATGCGCCACGATGTAGGCTTTCGCGAGCTTCAGGCGCGCAGCGCGCAAGCCGCGGGTCCTCGCGGTATCGGCAAAATCCGCTGATGGGCCGACCGCAAGCGCCAGCAGGTCCTGCACGTGGCGGACCGACACGTTGCGCAATTGCTGATCGATCGCGGAACCCGCGTTCAACAGCCAGCCTGCATAATCCGCCAGAAGTCTCAGCGCGCCCCGGTCACCGGGGATCGGACGCATCAAGGCGTCGTCGAGGTTGGCAACCGTCTGCTCGAACGTGGCGCGCGGCAGACGCAGCGTGAAGGATCGCCCCATGCTGGTGCGGTGGAACGATGCCGCTTCGCCACCGCTCAATACGATCGCTTCGCCCTCGCGCAGGCTTTGTTCGCGGCCGCGGGATATGATATTGGCGGATCCAGCCCGGTTGATCGCGACGATAATGTCGTCGTTGCCGTCGGCGAGAAAGCGGCCGCTGCGCGAGATTATCGCGGGCGACGACGAAGCGTCCATGAGCTGCAAGCCTGGGAGCGCCAGCGACGCGATCCGAGCTACGAAAGCCGCGTCTCGCGCCGGCTCAAGATCGACGCGGAGCATGACCTGTCCATAATGTTCGCGCCAAAAGGCAGTGCGGTCCTTCTCGGGGATATGATCGGTAGAAAATTCAACAATGCGATTGTCCAAATCCGTCATGGGAGTCACGCCAATCCGTTGAAGCCATTCCGCTCCCCGCGTACCGCATCCCTCCGCCCGGCCACCTGTTAGCGCTTTTGGGTGCCACCCGGCATCCCCCGATCGGATGACATCGGGTGCGCTTGCTGGGGGCCCCGTGATGTCGCCCGCCACCCACGGTTGGTCGCAAGGTCCAGGACTGCCGGCAGCAGTGATGATCTGTCTCCGGTCCACAACAAATGGCTCATTCTAGTCCCTTGAGATTTCCTTGAGACTATCTTGAGATTCTCTTGTGGCTCGCTTGAAATGAATTCGCGCCAGTGTGTTCCGGCAGTAAATGCCGATAATCGTCAATGATCCTCCGCGCCGCGCGCGCACGCGAATCTTGCAAGGCATGCAATAGCGCGCGCGCCAGGCGACCTAACAACCGCAAGCTATTCCGGCGCTCGACCCTTGGCGCGGACGCGTAAACCGAATCGATTTTTGACAAGGCAAGACCTCGCTATGTTGGCTCGCGGAATCTAGCGCGCAATGAGCAAACGCGCTTGGACACAGCCGTCAATCGTCCGGGCTAATGCGAAGCGAAGCGAGTGACGCACCGCACAGAACTCGCCGCGAAACGGTGTTATTTGAACCAGAGCGGCGCTGTCGCGACCAATGACGGGGAATTCCGTCAAACGAATGGGGTTGATCAAATCGCAGCCGGCGCATCCCGATTGGCGCGCCTTGCGGGTAGCTGGAGACGTGATGTTGAGAAGTAATCTTTATGTGCAAGCGGTCGCCATCCCCGATCGCGCCAATGCCTTGGAAGACGCCCTCGACCTTCTGGCCGATGGCGTCGCACTGCTCCGGCGTGGCGGAGGGATCGTCTATGCCAACGAGGCGCTGCGGATTCTCGCGGCGCGCGGCAACGATTTCCGGATCGATCGCCGCACCGTTGAATTTCCGACAATAGAACTTCGCACCCGTTTCGCCGCCGCCTTGAGCGCCGTGCAACGGGTCGAGGACCCTGCGGCCGCCTTCGGCCTGACCGACTTCGCAGTACCGCGGGAAGGCGGCCTTCCGCCCTTTACGGTGTCGCTACGGCCGCTGACGCGGGCGCGAATGGAGGCGACCCAAAACCCCGATGCGGTGGCGATGCTCTTGATCCACGACCCGCTCCAGCAAAATTCGGCAATCTGCCGCATGCTGCAGGAACTCCACGGCCTCACCAATGCCGAGGCGCATCTGGTGCAGGCGCTCGGCACCGGCATGACGGCCGTGGCCTATGCGCGGTCCCGCAGCGTCAGCGTGACGACCGTCTATACCCATCTCCGCAGGACGCGCGAAAAGACCGGCTGGAAGAGCGTCGCCGAACTGACGCGACGATTCCATGAACTGAACGTCGCGCTGCGAGCGAACTGATCGCGGTCTTCCGGCGCGCTACTCGACGCGCTCGCTGTACCGGTTGACGTCCGGCCCTTGACATCAGGATACCCGAAAAGGGCTCAGAGGCTCGCAGCTGGTTCAAGCGCCAACGTCTGCAAGCCGCCGAAGCGGCGCTCGCGCCGATGGAACGACGCCAGCGCTTCGGCGAGATCCTCGGCCTCGAATTCGGGCCACATCCGCTCGGTGAAGTGCAATTCGGCATAAGCGCCTTCCCAGAGCAGGAAATCGGACAAGCGCTTCTCGCCGCTGGTGCGGATGATGAGGTCGACGTCACGAAGCCCGCTCTGCCCGGTGACGAGATCGGAGAACATCTCGCGGGTGACTTTTTCCGTTCCCGCGATCCGCGCGGCCGCATTGAGGATCGCTTCGCGCGAAGAGTAGTCGACCGCAATGCGCAGATGCAGCACATCGCCGCCGGCCGTCGCTCGTTCCGCGCGCCCGATGGCTGCCGCGATGCCGTCAGGCAAACGGTCACGGCGCCCGATCACGGTGAGACGAACGCCATTGCGGACCAGGCTCTCGACCTCGTTGGCGAGATAGAACCGCAATAGCGTCATCAGCGCAGCGACCTCAGCCTTGGGGCGGCGCCAATTGTCGGTGGAGAACGCGTAGAGCGTCAGCGTTCCCACGGCTTGCGCCGGCGCCGCTTCGACGATCCGCCGGATCGCGTCGACGCCGGCCTCGTGCCCGCGCAGGCGCGACAGGCCACGGC
>JBATYU010000808.1:0-5847 GCA_049674245.1 Bradyrhizobium sp.
AACGGCGACGTCTTTCTTGCAAGTCATGGCATGTGCTCCTCGTGCTACAAAGCCCCCGAACCGATTCTGTCGGTCGCTCGGGGCAGGAGCACGGCCGGTCCATCCCATTCGCGTCATTTCGCTGCGCTGCGGAATTTGGTCGCTGTCGGAGCATAACGGACATCGATCGAACCGCACCGATCGAGCTCGATTTATGAGTACGCGCCCCAGCAGGCTCAATACCTGATAGCTTCCTTGACGGCCGATGGGCGGGATTGTCGAGCATGCTCGCCCCTCACCGCCGCCAATCGCCTTACGAATTCAGGTCCGTCGCCTTGCCCTGCTGCTCGCCGAGCGGATCAGCCGGCGGGAAGATGCTGTCATATATCGCGCGGGCTTCTCGAATGAGGCGGGCTCGCTCGCGCTCAGACTTTGGGATAAATCGAACAACCTCGCTCATATTCGCTCCAAGCCTTGGTTAAAGAAATATTAAATGACGTACATCATTCCATCCTTGATTTGGGACCTCAGCGCCAACTTTGAAGCTCTGCAGGCTATAACGAAGGAATAAAAGAATCGTGATTGGGCAGGGCGCCGCGCATCGGCGAGAGGTGGCCGCCCCCGTGCCGTGCCTGCATCTGTTCGCGTTTCATCTATCTGGATTGCGTGAAACCGCGGTCGAGCCGCTGATTTTGCCCCGACGGACGAATCGCGCATGCCCGCCATGCGAAAATTGCCCGTTCTTTTGCACGCGAGGCTGCGGGTGCTTCGGGCACCCGGCATTCCCTGCGCCCTCTGTTATCGAGGGTGGATCGTTCATCAACTCGGGCGCCATCCGCGCCGCGAGAGCGAGGATTCACGTCGAGCACCGTCATTGCGAGCGAAGCGAAGCAATCCATTCTTTCTTTGCTCTGCAAGATAGATTGCTTCGCGGAGCCTGTCATCCGGCGGCGCTTTGCGCCGACCGGGTGGCTCGCAATGACAGGCTGTTTGAAACGTAAATCTAGTCGAGCTCGACGACCTGCCCGTCGACCAGCGACACCCTCCGGTCCATTCGGCCGGCGAGCTCCATGTTGTGGGTTGCGATCAGCATCGCGACGTGGGTCGCCTTGACGAGCTGCATCAGCGCCTGGAACACGTGGTCGGCGGTATTCGGGTCGAGGTTTCCGGTCGGCTCGTCCGCGAGCAGCGCCCGCGGCGCGTTGGCAACCGCGCGCGCGATCGCAACCCGCTGCTGCTCGCCGCCGGATAGTTCGGCAGGCCGGTGTTTGACGCGATCGGCGAGGCCGAGATAGCTGAGGATTTCGGTCGAGCGCTTGATGGTCTCGGAGCGTTTGAGGCCGCGGATCATCTGCGGCAGCATGACGTTTTCGAGCGCGGAAAATTCCGGCAGCAGCCGATGCGACTGATAGACGAAACCGATCTCGGTGCGCCGGATCTGGGTTCGCTCCATATCGGTCAACTGCGAGGTCGGCGCGCCCGCGACATAGACTTCGCCCTCGTCGGGGCTCTCGAGCAGGCCGGCGATATGCAGCAGCGTCGATTTTCCGGCGCCTGACGGTGCCACCAGCGCGACCGATTGCCCCGGCCACAGCGCGAGCTTGACGCCGTCGAGGATGACCAGCGGCGCCTCGCCCTGCATGTACTGGCGTTTTATCTCGTGGAGATAGATGACCGGTACATCTTCTTCCCCCTGCTCCATCAGTCCCTCACTCGTACCGCAGCGCTTCGATGGGATCGAGGCGGGCGGCGCGCCACGACGGGTAGAGCGTGGCGAGGAAGGATAGGGTCAGCGCCATGACCACCACCGCGGTGGTCTCGCCGACATCGATCTCGGCCGGCAGGCGGGAGAGGAAGTAAAGTTCTGGCGAAAACAATTCGGTGTTGGTGAGCCAGGACAGGAATTGCCGGATCGATTCGATATTGAGGCAGATGATCAGGCCGACAAAGAAACCGGTCAGCGTTCCGACCACGCCGATCGCAGCACCCGTGATCAGGAATATCCGCATGATCGAGCCCTGCGAGGCGCCCATGGTGCGCAGGATCGCGATATCGCTTCCCTTGTCCTTGACCAGCATGATGAGGCCGGAGACGATGTTGAGCGCCGCCACCAGCACGATCATGGTCAGGATCAGAAACATCACGTTGCGTTCGACCTGAAGCGCATTGAAGAAGGTCGAGTTGCGCTGCCGCCAGTCCACCAGGAACACCGGCCGGCCGGCGGCCTCCGTCACCGCCTTGCGGAATTCAACGATGCGGTCGGGATTGGTGGTGAACACTTCGATCGCGGTGACGTCATTGTTGCGGTTGAAGTAAGCCTGCGCCTCCGGCAGCGGCATGAACACGAAGCCGGCGTCATATTCCGACATGCCGATCTCGAACACGGCCGTCACCTTGTAGGGCTTGATGCGCGGGGTCGTGCCCATCGGGGTCACCGCGCCGCGCGGCGCCACCAGCGTGACGCTGTCGCCGGCATGCAGCGACAATTGATCGGCGAGCCGGCGGCCGATGGCGACGCCCTGGCCCGCGTCAAAACCCTCGAGCGTACCCTGCTTGATGTTCCTGGCGATCGAGGTGAGATTGTTGAGGTCATCGGCACGGATGCCGCGCACGAACACGCCCGAGGCGTTGAAGGGCGAGGATGCCAGCGCCTGGCCGTCCACGACCGGCGCGGCCAGCCTGACGCCCTGCACTTGGCTGATGCGCTCGGCGACGTCTTTCCAGTCGGTCAGCGGCGATTCCAGCGGCTGCACCAAGAGATGTCCATTGAGGCCGAGGATCTTGTCCAAGAGTTCCTTGCGGAAGCCGTTCATCACCGCCATCACGATGATCAGCGTCGCAACGCCGAGCATGATGCCGAGAAACGAGAAGCCGGCGATGACCGAGATGAACCCTTCCCTGCGGCGCGCCCGCAAATAGCGCCCGGACAACATCCACTCAAAGGGCGCGAAAGGGGTCGTCTCGACTTGTTCGGTCATGGTCTCATCCATCGTTCGATATTCCCATGATTCGGGGTCAATTGTGGCCGGATTGGCCAGCTGACAACGCTCTCGGTGGATAATATTTATCCGGCGATCCTTGCGACCACATCCGCGTGAGGAAGGCTCTCGCGCGAATCGTCGCTGCGCCGCTTGATCTCGATCTTGCCCTCGGCAAGGCCCTTGGGCCCGACCATGATCTGCCAGGGAATGCCGATCAGGTCGGCGGCGGCGAATTTGGCACCGGCGCGTTGGTCGGTGTCGTCGTACAAGACGTCGACGCCTTCGGCCAAAAGTTCGCGATAAAGTATCTCACAGGCCACATCGGTTTCACTCGAACCCTGCTTCAGGTTCAGGACGACGGCCTTGAACGGCGCCACTGCTTCCGGCCATTTGATGCCGGCATCGTCATGACAGGCCTCGACGATGGCGCCGACCAGGCGAGAGACGCCGACGCCGTAGGAGCCGCCATGGATCGGCACCTCGGCGCCATCGGGCCCCGCCACGGTCGCCTTCATCATGTCGGAATATTTGGTGCCGAAGTAGAAGATCTGGCCGACCTCGATGCCCCTGGTGTGGAGCTTCTTGTCAGCGGGCACCTCGCGCTTGAAGCGCGCGGGATCGTGAACGTCTTCGGTCGCGGCATAGACCGAGGTCCACTGCTTGATGATGGGAGAAAGATCGCCGTCATAGTCGACGTCCTCGCCGGGTACCGGGAGATTGAGGACGTCGCGGTCGCAATAGACGCCGGACTCGCCGGTCTCCGCCAGCACGATGAATTCATGGCTGAGGTCGCCGCCAATGGGTCCGGTTTCGGCGCGCATCGGGATCGCCTTCAGCCCCATTCGCGCAAAGGTCCGCAAGTAAGCGACGAACATCTTGTTGTAGGACCGCCGCGCTGCGGCCTCGTCGATGTCGAAGGAATAGGCGTCCTTCATCAGGAATTCGCGGCCGCGCATCACCCCGAAACGCGGGCGCTGCTCGTCGCGGAACTTCCACTGGATGTGATAAAGATTGAGCGGCAGGCTTTTGTAGGATTTCACGTAAGCGCGAAAGATCTCGGTGATCATTTCCTCGTTGGTCGGGCCGTACAAGAGTTCGCGCTTGTGGCGGTCGGTGATGCGCAGCATTTCCGGGCCGTAGGCGTCGTAGCGGCCGCTTTCGCGCCAGAGATCGGCGAGTTGCAGCGTCGGCATCAACAGTTCAAGCGCGCCGGCGCGATCCTGCTCCTCGCGCACGATCTGCTCAATCTTCTTCAAGACCCGGAAGCCGAGCGGCAGCCAGGCATAGATGCCGGCCGCCTCCTGCCGCATCATGCCGGCGCGCAGCATCAGGCGATGCGACACGATCTCCGCCTCTTTCGGATTCTCTTTCAGGATCGGGAGAAGAAAACGCGATAATCGCATCATTACACCAGAAGAGTCGGCGGGGAGCACCAGTGAAAGCGGATTGAGGCGGAAAACACAAGACCGGGATTTAGCAAAAGCCGCTAAGTCAGCGGATTTCCTGAGATTTCATCGGCGGGTGGGCCACGCGACGCGCCAAGTCGTTGCCATGAAAATCAGGCTGTTATTTCGCCGGCACGTCAAAGTCGTCTTCCAGCGTGATCTTCCGGAAGGCGGTCAGCGCCTCAATGCGCATGTGCCAGCGCCCTGCAAACAGGAGCGCGACATCCTCGACATGCCAGTAACGGTCCGCTCCGAGCGCAGCCTTCCGCTCCAAGGGACCAATGCCGCGCTCCGGCAGGGTCAGGACCAGCGTCGCTTGCTTCACCGGCAAGAGATCGCCCTCGCCCGACATCAGTTGCAGCACGAAGCTGTCGGTACCGACCGTGCCGGGCGAAACCAGGACCTGAAACATCGCCCGATCGGAATGGATATGGATCGCCAGCGGCGTATCCGCCGCCACCCAGAAGCCGACGAGCGTGGCGGCAACGGCGACGGCAAGCGCACCGGTGCCGTTGCGCATCGTCCGTCTCACATCTTCATGCCGGGGGGCATCTTCATGTCCATTTTACCGCCCTTGTTGCCGCTGCCCGCAGGCGCCTGCGCGCCCACGCCCTGCACATCGAGCGAGATTGTCACCTTGCCGGTCTTTTCGAATTCGAGCGTCACGGGCAGCTTGTCACCCTGCTTCAGCGGGCTCTTGAGGTCGAACATCATCAGATGATAACCGCCCGGCGCGAGCTTTACCGTCTTGCCGGGCTCGATCGTAAGTCCCTTGTCGAGCGGGCGCATCGTCATCACGCCGTCATTCATGGTCATCTCGTGCACCTCCACCTTGCCTGCGATATCGGCGGAACCGCCGATCAGCCGGTCCGGCGCCGAACCCTTGTTCTCGATGGTGAGATAGCCGCCCCCGATCTTGGCACCGCCCGGCGTGGCGCGGCTCCAGGCCTGCGTAATCACGAGGTCGCCGGCCTTGACCTCATCGGCGCGCGCGGGGGGCAGCGTTATTAGGCACGCGGCAATGATAGCACCGGCGATCGATGCGAGCGAAAGCATCCTGATTTGCATGACTTCCTCCTCTGTTCCTGCGGTCCTATCGAACGAGATGAGCTGCGGGATGCAGCGTACCGAGCACACCGACGATGGCAAAGACGAGAAGCCCCAAGGCGATCTCCGCGACCGTATTGCGCGTCAGTCGGCCAAGTGCATAGCACTGCGCCTCGCTCCCCGGTGGCAACGCCATCCGAGGCGTCAACATAAACCGGTTGATCGTGGCCAACACCACCATGATGGTGAAAACCATGACCTTCAGCGTCAATATCCAGCCGTATGCGGTTTCAACCATTCCTCGGAATGAACCGACCAGAATCCACGCATTGATCAACCCCGATACAGTCAGCGTTGCCACACTGACGATGCCGAGTGACGAAAACCTCCTGACC
>JBATYU010000809.1:0-1743 GCA_049674245.1 Bradyrhizobium sp.
CGCCACTGTGCCGGCCGAGGAAGCGGCGCGCCCCCTGAGCGAGAGCGCGTGCCCGATGGTGAAGCACGGCTGAGTGGTTCGCGGCGACGCGTCGAGGGACCACACGCCGGTCGGACAGTCGCTCTCACCTGTCCGACTGTCGGCGGGGCCAAGTCGATGAAGCTTCGGTGTCCGTTCCGCCGTCGCCTCCGCACGCGGCCGTCGCGCACAAAAGGGGGCGCTGTTTTGGGGCCTCGCGGCCCTCGAAGGGGGCGCACCGCCGAGGGATGGATTCCGGGCTCGCCTGCGCTTCGTTGGGCGTCCTGAAATGACCGGCTCGACCGCACCGGCTCGGGAATGACCGCTCCTGGCGCAAAGCGGCCATTCCAAACATCGGCTGCGTCCGGTGCGGGACGTGCTACGAGATCGAAATGATCTCAAGCGTTTGACCGGATGGGCCGACTTCATCCCCAACAGCTTTGCCCATCAGATACCTTGCCACCGGGGACACGAAAGAAATCGAACCGGCCTTAGGGTCCGCTTCGTCCTCTCCCACGATACGATATTTCTGTACGCGCCCATCGTCGCGCCTGAAGGTCACCGTGCTACCAAAGGCAACAGTGTCAGCTGACGAAGGATTGGTGATGACCTGAGCCGTCCGAACTCTCGCCGCAAAGTAGCGCATATCACGCAAGGGGGTTGCTGCTTGCCGCCGTCGTTCATTCACGTCTTCGATCTTCTGCGCCGCCTCGCACGCCTCGCGAGCCTGGTGGAGTTGAAACTCCAGCGCCCTTAATCCCGCTTCCGTAACAAGGTTCGGATGGGGTGAAACCGGGCGGTCGGGTAGCAGAGTTTCCGACGCAGTTTCGGCACTGTCTTCCTTGGTGAAGGCAACGCTCAATTCAGGCTCCTTTCAAGTGAGACACGCCAAGCCGCTTCGTCAGCGCCACCCCAGGGCGGGAGCGACGTGGGTCAGAATCGCTTCGATCACATGCGCGTTGTAGGCAACGCCCAATTGATTGGGGACGGTCAGCAACAGCGTGTCGGCCTCGGTGATAGCTTCGTCTTTCCTGAGCTGCTCGATGAGTACATGCGGCTCGGCTGCATAGCTGCGGCCGAAGATCGCCCGAGTCCTCTCGTCGATGAATCCGATCTGGTCATCATCTTCGCGCCCGCTCCCAAAATAGGTGCGGTCACGATCGTCCATCAGTGCGAAGATGCTGCGGCTGACTGAGACCCGCGGCTCGCGAGCATGGCCTGCCTCCTTCCAGGCGGCCCGGTAGGCCCGGATCTGGGCGGCCTGCTGCACATGGAAAGCCTCGCCTGTTTCGTCGTTCTTGAGTGTCGAGCTCTGCAGGTTCATCCCGAGCTTTGCTGCCCAGATTGCCGTGGCGTTCGAGCCGGCGCCCCACCAAATCCGGTCGCGCAGGCCGTCAGAATAGGGCTCCAGCCGCAGCAACCCGGGTGGATTTGGAAACATCGGTCGTGGATTCGGCTGGGCGAAGCCCTCACCGCGCAGCAGGTCGAAGAAGACCTCCGCATGACGCCGCCCTATGTCGGCGTCATTCTGGCCCTCGGCCGGTTGATAACCGAAGTACCGCCATCCATCGATCACCTGTTCGGGCGACCCTCTGCTGATGCCGAGCTGCAGGCGTCCACCGGCGATAAGATCGGCGGCGCCGGCGTCCTCGGCCATGTAGAACGGGTTCTCGTATCGCATGTCGATCACCGCCGTGCCGATCTCGATGCGGCTGGTCTTCGTTC
>JBATYU010000810.1:0-1976 GCA_049674245.1 Bradyrhizobium sp.
CCATGCAAGAGTCCCGATACCGGTGAGGATGGGTGGTGTTGGAGAAATGCGGTCAGTTACCGCAATGATAGCTGATAGGTCTATTTGACATGATAGATTGGAGTGGTGCCAGCCCACACCGACGGCAATGATCGTGCCGGCGGTCCCGAGCACCGCGTGGCGCACCATCGCCAGCCTTTGGCGCAGTCGCAAACCGGCGCTTTCAGCCCACGCCGCGCGGCGTCTCCCACTCAGGAATAAAGATTGCGCGTGGTGGCGCTTTTTTCGTTGGCGTCGGGACCGCGGAACGTGCCGAACACACCGTCAAGCGAAGGGTTGCTGACGCCGAACCAGTGCTTCTCGCTGATGAAATGATGGCGCAAATGGTACTGCTTGATCCAGCGGCCGAGCCGGGTCCGCGGCTGGTAGGGAATGTGCGCGACGTAATGCGCCCATTCATAGTGCAGGATCGCAAGCATCATCCCAAGCAGCGCAGAGCAAGCGGCTTCGCGCCCGAACGCAAGCGCGAACAGTCCCGCGGCGAAAGCGAGGTTCGGCACCAGGAACCAGATCGGCAGGAACAACAGATCCAGCCGGCCGGGCTCGACATGGTGGTCGTAATGCAGGCGGTGCTGCAGCCGGCGCGCCAGCGGCCATTCCAGCGGCGGCGCGTGAAACGCAAATCGATGCATTCCATATTCGCTCAGATAGAACAGCAGCGCGCCGAGCACGATCATGAGCGGTTGCAGCGGCAGGATGCCAAACAGCCAGGCCAGCGTTTCGGCCACGACGCCCACGAGAAGCGCCGCGACACTGCCATGACGAAGAAATACCAGAAGCATTCGCAGGCTGCCTTTTCGGAATTCCGATCTCGTCTCCGCGGAAAGCGCTGGCTGCGCGAACGCGGGCGGCTCGAAGAAAACTAGCAGAGCGGGCGCACGATCGCCAGCCTTTGCGAAGCGTCCGCCGCGTCAGCAACTGCCCAACATGAACCCGCCGCCCGCGAATGCTGCAGGCGCGCGAATCAGCCGGCCCCAGTGTAAGAGAAGCTACCTGAGTAGCCGGTGCACCTCATGACATCACAGCAAACCGCTGTCTCGCGCGACATCGCCACCAGCGAGGCCGGCTGGGGCCCGCGGCTCGCGCAGGAAGCAAGAGTGACCGAACTCGAAGCTTTGCTGGCGCGGCAGCCTCACGGCGGCGATAGCGTCGAACTCGAAGTCGAACGCGCGGCCCTTCTCGGCGCCCTCGACCGGCGGGGGGAAGCCCAGCAGGCTTTCGTCGACATCCTGCGCCGGGCGCCGACGCATTTCAGCGCGCTGAACCAGTTCGGGACCCTGCTCGCGGAGATGGGCGCGATCGACGCCGCCTGCCGCGTCTATTCCGAGGCGATCCTTCACCACCCGGCAAATCCGATGGCGCGCGTCAATCTCGCCAATTTGCTGTTGCGCGCGAGCCGGCACAGTCAGGCGCGTGAGCAGTATGAAACGGCGTTGCGGATCGATCCGGATTATGCCCCGGCACATCAGGGGCTCGGCGCCGTGCTTGCCGACATCGGCGATCGCGCCGGCGCGCAAGCTCATTTCCGCCGCGGTTTTCGCGACCATGCCGTCTCGACCCTGCCCTATCGCGGCAGCGGGCCGCCGGTGAGCCTGCTGCAATTGGTGTCCTCGGGCGGCGGCAACATCCCGACGGCGGCTTTCCTCGACGACCGCGTCTTTCTGACGACCGTTATGGTCGCCGATCATCTCGATCCGCGCGCGGAGTTGCCGCCGCATCAGTTGATCTTCAACGCCATCGGCGATGCCGACCTTTGCCAGCCTGCACTTCAGGCCGCCATTCGCCTGATCGCGCGGACCAGCGCGCCGGTCATCAACGACCCCAATGCGGTGATGCAGACCGGCCGGATCGACAACGCCAGGCGCCTCGGCGCGATGAGAGGCGTGGTGACCGCGCGCACGGCAGCACTGGCGCGCGGCGTGCTCGCTAGCTCCGAC
>JBATYU010000811.1:0-23636 GCA_049674245.1 Bradyrhizobium sp.
CGCTTGGCCTGGTAGAGCGCCGTGTCGGCCGCAGCCAGCAGCACCTCGAGCTCGGTGCCGGCCGGCCCGCCGGCGACGCCGATGCTGACCGTGGTATCGACCGGGCCGTCCTCGACCACGATTCCGGAATCCGCAAACGCCCCGCGGACGCGCTCGGCGGCAAGCACACCTTCTTCCAGCGAGCACGGCAGCAGGGCGGCAAATTCCTCGCCACCGATTCGCCCCGACAGGTCCGATAGCCGTAGCGTGTTGACCACGACGGTTGCGAACAGTTTCAAGACCTCGTCGCCTGCGGGATGGCCGAAGCGATCATTGATCGACTTGAAATGGTCGATGTCGAAGATCAGCGCCGTCACCGGGCGGCCGGCCTTGGCCTCGCGCTCGATCAACCGTGACGATATCTCGGAGAAGCCGCGGCGATTGAACATGCCGGTTAGTGGATCCATCGACGCAGCGTTCCGGTGCGCGCTCACCGCACGCTCGGAAACCAGCATGAAGATGACGAATACGGTGCCGACCGCATAAAGCACCAATTCGACCGAGAATCCGGTCACCCAGATGCTAGAAGCGAATTTCTCGTCATGGGGCTGTAGCAGGTTGCCAAGCAGGATCGGCAGCATCAGCACAAAACCGTGCATGACCGGCACCAACATTGCCGGCCAGCCCCTTTGCAACGACCTGCGGCGCTCGGTCCACAATTCGGTGGCCGTCAGCGCCGCATAGACGGCAACAATTCCCGCACCGATCGTCATGCGCATGACGGAGGCCGTCGGCGGCAGCGTCATGACAGCGGCGATCCAGGCCATCGCGCCCAGTACGAGTCCCGGCCAGATCGGCTTGCGGCCGTGGAATACGCGGGAAGCGTTCCAGACCATGCCGCAGGCGACAAAGCCAACGGCGTTTAGCGCTAGCGAGAGAACCCCGCCGAGGGCGTGGCTCGCAAGTGTCCAGAGCGCGACCGAGGCGGCGCCGAGCAGATAGGCACTTCCCCACCATTTCAACGCCGGGATCTTCTCGTTCCTGCCGAAGACGAGCAGCATGACTCCCAACATTGCCGCGATCATTGTGGCAATGAAATAGAGCGTGGAGGTATCGAGCGACATGGGTCACCCCGAGATGTGATGCAGCCAATCCAAACGACCGCTCGGGACGGAACGGGCCCCTGAATGCCTGATATTCTACGTATGCCGCGTTCGAAATCCGTTTGCATTCACGCACAAGTTTTCGCGAAAAACTGCTTCAATCGGTCGGCAAATCGGCAACAAAAAAGGCACCTCGCCGGGTGCCCTTTTCGCTGTCATGAATGCCGCCTTCGCAGCAAATTTTAGCAAAATAATTAGCGCTTGGAGAACTGGAACGACTTGCGCGCCTTCGCCCGGCCGTACTTCTTGCGCTCGACGGTGCGGGAGTCGCGCGTCAGGAAGCCGCCCTTCTTCAATACGCCGCGCAGGTCGGGCTCGAAATTCGTCAGCGCCTTCGACAGCCCGTGACGAACAGCGCCTGCCTGGCCCGACAGTCCGCCGCCGGCGACGGTGCAGATCACGTCGTACTGGCCGGCGCGGGCGGCCGCGACCAAAGGTTGCTGGATCATCATCCGCAGCACCGGGCGGGCAAAGTAGACTTCGACTTCGCGGGTGTTAACCAGGATCTTGCCGGCGCCGGGCTTGATCCAGACCCGGGCGACCGCGTCCTTGCGCTTGCCGGTGGCGTAAGCGCGGCCCTGCTTGTCGACCTTCTTGACGTACTTCGGCGCCTCGGGCGCAGCCGGCTTGAGCTGCGACAACTGATCAAGAGATTGCATGGTGTCGGCCATATTATGCGGCCCTCATGTTCTTGCGGTTCATCTTGGCGATGTCGACTTTTTCGGGGCTCTGGGCCTCATGTGGGTGCTCGGCGCCGGGATAGACGCGCAAGTTACCGAGCTGCACGCGGCCAAGCGGCCCGCGCGGAATCATGCGCTCGATCGCCTTCTCCACGACGCGTTCGGGATACCGCCCCTCGAGGATTTGCCTCGCCGTGCGCTCCTTGACGTGACCGACGAAGCCGGTGTGCTTGTAGTAGACCTTGTTGTCGCGCTTGCGGCCGGTCAGCACCGCATGCGCCGCATTGATGATGATGACATTGTCGCCGCAATCGACATGAGGCGTGTAGGTGGGCAAATGCTTGCCGCGCAGCCGCATCGCAACGAGGGTGGCGAGCCGGCCGACCACCAGACCTTTGGCGTCGATCAACACCCACTTCTTCGTCACCTCGGCAGGCTTTGCCGAAAACGTTTTCATCTGAGAAAATCCGTGCAAGGGGGACTCGGACGCTTGAGCGCCAGACTGGGCGGGTTTCTAGATAACGGAGGCGCCAACGTCAATGCCGCGCAGCCCAAATTAGACCAGCGAAAACAATATCTTATGAATATGGTGTAATAGTACCGGATAAAAGCCTATTTGTTTGGAATGGAATAGGTCGATGTCACATGCGCTATCGGGTCGGGGGACGTGCCTGACAACAGATTGACCTCGCCGACCGCGAGCCGCTTACCAAGCTTCAGCAGTCGCGCTGCCGCAAGCAGATCCTGCCCGGGCAGGCCCCTGCGCAGGAAATTGATGTTGAGATTGGTCGTGACCGCCAAGCCAATTGGGCCGATCGCCGACAGCAGCACCACATACATCGCGCAATCCGCCAGCGCCATCAGCGTCGGTCCCGAGATCGTCCCGCCCGGCCGCAGCATCCGATCGCTGTAGTGCTGACGCAGCCGGCAGGTCGTGCCATCGGCGCTTTCGATGCTGAAGTCGCCGCCTTTGAAGACTTGAGGAAACTCGTCGTGGAGGAATTTTTCCAGCTCCGCCACGCTCATTTTCGCAACTGCCATATCGTTTCCCGCCCTCGCTTTGTTCCATTTGCTACATTAGATTATGAGCGTCACTCAAATGGAATCTCCGATGGCCGCCCAGCCTGCCCGCGCCCCGACGCCCCAATCGTCGATCCTCTCGCGCGAGACGCTCGGTAGTATCGCCCTGCTCACGCTCAATCGGCCGGCCGCGCGCAACAGCCTGTCGGAAGCGATGATCGCCGCTCTGCACGCGGCACTGAACGAGATCGGCGACGACAACAGCATCCGCGCGCTGGTCATCGCTGCCAACGGCCCGGCCTTCTCCGCGGGCCACGATATGAAGGAACTCACCGCCCACCGCAGCGATCCCGATCGCGGACGTGCTTACTTTGCGCAGATCATGAACGCCTGCAGCGCCATGATGCAGGCGGTCGTCCATTTGCCGAAGCCGGTGATCGCCGCGGTGCAGGGCATGGCGACTGCCGCCGGCTGTCAGTTAGTGGCAAGCTGCGATCTTGCGGTCGGATCGGAAGCCGCGAGTTTTGCTACGCCCGGCGTCGACATCGGATTGTTTTGCTCGACGCCGATGGTGGCGCTGTCGCGCAATGTGCCGCGCAAGCAAGCGATGGAAATGCTGCTCACGGGCGAACCGATCCCGGCCGCCAGGGCGCGTGATATCGGCCTCGTCAACCACGTTGTTCCCGTGGGCACTGAACGCGACGCCGCGATTGCGCTGGCGCAAAAGGTCGCGCTGAAATCCGCCTATACCGTAAAACTCGGCAAGACTGCGTTTTACCGTCAGGCCGAGATGAGCCTTGCCGAGGCCTATCGTTATGCGGCAGAAGTGATGACGGAGAACATGATGGCGCGCGATGCCGAGGAAGGCATCGGCGCCTTCATCGAAAAGCGCGAGCCGAAGTGGCACGACCACTAAGCCGTCATTGCGAGGAGCAAAGCGACGAAGCAATCCAGTTTCTTTGCTCGGTATCAGTGGATTGCTTCGCGGAGTTTATCATCGGGCGCGCATTCGCGCGACCAGTTGGCTCGCAATGACGGTGACGGATAGTTCGCAAAATGAATCACGACACCTACCCCGACAATTACATCCGAAGCATTCTCAATGGCGTAAAGTCGATCGCGATGGTCGGCGCGTCGCCGGTCAATGTGCGGCCGAGCTATTTCGCGTTCAAATATCTGGCGCAGCGCGGCTACGACATGATCCCGGTCAACCCCGGGCATGTCGGCAAAAGTCTGCTTGGAAAACCCTTCGTAGGATCGCTGCTCGATATTGGGCATCCCGTCGACATGATCGACATCTTCCGGAATTCCAGCCACATCATGCCGGTGGTCGACGAAGCGCTGAAACTGTCGCCGCTGCCAAAGGTGATCTGGATGCAGCTCGGCGCGCGCGACGATGAAGCCGCGGCAAGAGCCGAAGCCGCCGGTCTGAGGGTCGTCATGAACCGCTGCCCGAAGATCGAATATGGCCGGCTGTCGTCGGAGATTTCGTGGATGGGCGTCAACTCGCGCACGCTGAGCTCGAAGCGCGCGCCTGTTCCGACGCAAGGCATGCGGCTGTCGTTGAACCGCACCAGCGTCGGCGGCGGCGAGACTGCGGCATCCGATCGGGCCGCCAAAAACAAGCGCGAGCTTTCGTAACGCAATCGCGAAATGTGTTTCAAGACGCGGCCACCGGGTCGGCGCAAGAAGGCGCCGTCCAATAATGGGCGCGCCGCGATGCACGACCGTTTCGAACGCACGATAGATTGCCAACTCGCCTTGACGGCGGACGTGGCTTGCGATCAGCATGCCGCGCTTTTTCGAACAGGCCAAGAACAGGACAAACCGAATGACCGACCGTCTTCCCGGATTTTCCACCCTCGCCGTCCACGCCGGGGCGCAGCCCGATCCCACCACCGGCGCGCGGGCGACGCCGATCTACCAGACCACGTCATTCGTGTTCAACGATGCCGACCATGCCGCCTCGTTGTTCGGGCTGCAGGCATTCGGCAATATTTATACAAGGATTGGAAATCCGACCAACGCAGTGCTGGAAGAGCGCGTCGCCGCGCTCGAAGGCGGCACCGCGGCGCTCGCGGTCGCATCCGGCCATGCCGCGCAGGTCGTCGCACTTCAGCAACTACTGAGGCCCGGGGACGAATTCATCGCCGCGCGAAAACTCTATGGCGGATCGATCAACCAGTTCAACCACGCGTTCAAGAGCTTGGGCTGGAACGTGGTGTGGGCCGATCCCGACGACATCGGCAGCTTCGAGCGCGCGGTCACCCCGCACACCAAGGCGATTTTCATCGAATCGATCGCCAATCCCGGCGGCAGCATCACCGATATCGAGGCGATCTCAGCGGTGGCGCGCAAGGCCGGCGTGCCCCTGATCGTCGACAACACGCTGGCGACGCCCTACCTGATCCGCCCGATCGATCATGGCGCCGATATCGTCGTGCATTCGCTGACGAAGTTTCTTGCCGGTCACGGCAATTCAATCGGCGGCATCATTGTCGACGCCGGTACCTTCGACTGGTCGAAGGACAACAAGTATCCGATGCTGAGCGAGCCGCGCCCGGAATATCACGGCATCAAGCTGCAGGAGACCTTTGGCAATTTCGCCTTTGCGATCGCCTGCCGCGTGCTGGGCCTGCGTGATCTCGGACCTGCGCTGTCGCCGTTCAACGCATTCTTGATCCTCACCGGCATCGAGACGCTGCCGCTGCGCATGCAGAAGCATTGTGAGAATGCCAAGGCGATCGCGGAGTACCTCTCCGGTCATTCCGCGGTGGCATCGGTGAGCTATGCGGGGCTTGCCGGCGACAAATACAACAACCTGGCGCGCAAATATTCGCCGAAGGGCGCAGGCGCCGTGTTCACCTTCGGTCTCAGGGGCGGCTACGATGCCGGCGTCAATCTGGTGTCGAACCTAAAGCTGTTCTCGCATCTCGCCAATGTCGGCGACACCCGCTCGCTGGTGATCCATCCGGCATCGACCACGCACAGCCAGCTCGACGACGCCGCCAAGATCAAATCGGGCGCGGCCCCCGACGTGGTGCGGCTCTCGATCGGCATCGAGGACAAGGAAGACCTGATCGCGGATCTGGAGCAGGCGCTGAACGCCTAGACCCCTCCCCGCTACGCTCGATCCATATGTCGGCTATTGGTTGCGCTTGCCGTACGCCGGCGGCGCTTGCGGTTGTGGCAGAGGGCTGATCAGCCGGGCTGACCCACGGGTGCCGCGAGGTCCTGCCGCTCCGATTCCGGCCGCCGCGCGGCCAGCCGCTCGGCCTGCCACACCGCCAGCGTCAGGACCGCAATCGCGACGGCCTGATGCGCCAGCGCCAGCGCGAGCGGCACCTGATGGAGCAGCGTGAGAACGCCAAGCGTCGCCTGCAATATGACGGCCACGAGCAACCAAAGCGCGCCACTGATCGAAGCGATTCCTGCCCGCGACCGCACCGTGTCGACTGCATGGAACGCCGCCAACGCCAATAGCGCGTACGCCGTCATGCGGTGCTCGAACTGCACGGTCAGCGTATTCTCGAACAGATTGCGCCACCACGGGGTTTCGAACCACAGCCGCGCCGCTGATGGAATGAGCGATCCCTCGATATCGGGCCAGGTGTTGTAGACGAGGCCCGCGCGGAGACCCGCGACCAGCGCGCCGAGATAGAGCTGCACGAAGGTCAGAACCACGAGCGCGACGCTGGTGATCTTCAAGCGCGCGGAGCCCGCGATCGGCGGCCGCTCGGTCAGCCGGCGCAAGGTCCAGACCACGGCCGCAAAAATCAGCAGCGCCAGCACCAGATGCGTCGCGAGCCGATATTGCGAGACCTCGACGCGCTCGGAAAGTCCGGAGGCGACCATCCACCAGCCGACCGCGCCCTGCAGCGCGCCGAGCCCGAAAATCAGCCACAACCGTCGCTTCAACTCCGCGCTCAAGCCGCCGCGCCACAGGAACCAGAGGAATGGCAGCAGGTAGACGACGCCGATCGCGCGGCCGAGCAGCCGATGGCTCCATTCCCACCAGAAGATCGTCTTGAACGCGGCGAGAGTCATGTCGGCGTTGAGCGCGCGATATTGCGGGATGGTCTTGTAGGCGTCGAAGGCCTGCGTCCATTGCGTCTCGGTGAACGGCGGCAGCGCGCCGGTGACGGGCTTCCATTCGACGATCGAAAGCCCGGACTCGGTGAGCCGCGTGGCGCCGCCGACCAAGACCATGATCGCGATCAATAGCGCGATCGAAAACAGCCACCAGCGGACGGCGCGTTTCTCGGGCGTTCGTGGTACGGAAATGGAAATCATGCGAGAGGCTTGAATGAATTTTCGCGACCCTTATAGTCCGCCCCTGCCCGCGCGCAAGCCGCGCCCCCGCAACAAGCCGCACATTTCCGTCATGACCATCCGCAGCCGCAAATTCTTCGGAACCATCGCCTTGTTGCTGCTGGTGGCCGTGTGGTCGTTGCTCGGCATGACCGTCGCGCAGACGCCGTGGCTTGCGAAGTCGGGCACGCTGCAGGCGATTTTCTACGTCGTGGCCGGTATCGGCTGGGTGCTGCCGGCGATGCCGATCGTGAGCTGGATGGCGCGGCCTGACTCTTAATTGGTCGAGCTGCTCCGCGTCGGCTGCACTGGCGCAAAGGTGCCGCCGGAGAGCAGCACCCGCATGGCGCGCAACGAACGCAGCCGTCCATCCCAACTCACGCGCGGCAGCGCGTACAGATTGGTCCGGCCCGCTGCTTCAACGATCCCCGGGATTGTCGAGACCGCGCTGGCAAAACCGACGTCTTCGATCGCCATCACCAAATGCGTCCGCCGCCAGGAAGCAGGGTCGCCGAACGGATAGGCGAAATGCCTGATATCGCGTTCGAACGCGGTTTCCGCGACCGCCTTGCCCATCGTCATTTCGCGCAGCGCGGCGGCATCCTTCAGATTCGACAGCGCGGTATAGTTCACCGTGGCGCTTCCGATCGTCACATTCGGATCGGCCGCAAATCCGGCGAGATCGCTCCAGTCCAGCGCGGCTTCGCGCGATAGCTTTTCGAGATCGACCGAATATCGCTTGCACAGATCCTTGATCGCCGCCGAAAGCTCCGCTGGCGCCAACGTGCGCATCCAGCTCTCGATATATTCGTGAACGCGATATTTTTCCGCCGTGGCTCTGGTGGTGAAATGGCGTTCCTTGCGATCGATGACGAGGCTGATGCGGCCTTCGCGCGCAATGATTTGCTCAAGCGCGAGCCACCATGCCTCGCCGACGCCGTCGGGAAACGCCGTCGGCACATAGATCGTGAAGGGAACGCGATGGCGCGACAATACCGGGTAGGCCGATGTGATCAGATCCTTGTAGGCGCCGTCGAACGTCAAGCACACAAACCTCCGCGGCCCAGCCATGATCACGGCGCGCCGGCAAACCTCGTCCATGTCGACAATGTCATACTTCCAGCGCTTCAACGCGCGCAGCATCCGGTCAAGAAATCTCGGGGTGATTTCGCTTGATCTGAGCGGCTGGAAACGACCAGCCCGCCGCGGGCGCACGCGTTGGAAGCGCAGGATGACGCCCGCACCACGGCCGCTCATCCAGGCGCGGCCGCTGAAATAGGCCAACTCAAGCCCCAAACTCGTCGACAATATATTGTCGGATGGCAAATTCACGCCCTTTCCCACCGATCGGCAGCGGCATAGTCATTACTCTTTGTTGACACTTCTTTGCAAAGGTCGGCTCAAGCCGAAAACCGTAAATAATTCCCTGAAGACAGGTTCCGCGATGACCATGGCTGCCGCGATCGAAGGCCGGACGGCAGAAGCGCCAACGCGGTCGCAAACCAGCCGCATCGCACGCGTCGACATCGTTACCGAGCTCGGCCACGCAGAGCCGGTCTGGCGCCGGCTCGAAGATCCGACGCAATTCTCCACGCCCTACCAACGCTTCGATCTTCTCGCCAACTGGCAGCGGCAGGTCGGCGCGCGCCAGAACTTAACCCCCTTCATCGTGATCGCCTATGACCGCGAAGGCCGGCCGCTGCTGCTGCTGCCGCTGGCACTCATCCGCAAGCACGGCGTTGGCGTCGCGTGCTTCATGGGCGCCAAGCACACGACCTTCAACATGGCGTTGTGGGACAGAGATTTCGCCAAAGAGGCCACTGCTGCCGATCTCGCAGCGCTGCTATCAGGGATTCGCGAGCGATCCGCCGCCGACGTGCTGGCGCTGACGCAACAGCCGCTGCGCTGGCGGGATATTTCAAATCCGTTTGCTATCAAGCCGAGGCAGTCCTCGGTCAACGATTGCCCCGTGCTGACGATGCTGCCGGGCGCACCGGCTACGGACATGATCAGCAATTCGTTTCGTCGGCGGCTGAAGAGCAAGGAACGCAAGCTAAGCTCGCCGGGCTACCATTATCACCTCGCCGACACCGACGCCGAGATCGAGCGGCTGCTGGACTGGTTCTTCCGTATCAAGCCGTTGCGGATGGCGGAGCAGAAACTACCTAATGTGTTTGCGGAAGCAGGAGTCGAGAACTTCATCCGCCATACCTGCCTGACGCGGCTCGCCGACGGCGGCCGCGCCATCGACATTCACGCGCTTGAATGCGACGAGGAAGTCATCGCGCTGTACGCCGGCGTCGCCGACGGCCAGCGTTTCTCGATGATGTTCAATACTTACACCATGTCGGACCGTTCGCGGTACAGCCCCGGCCTGATCCTGATGCGCGACATCATCGATCATTACGCGGAACGCCGCTATCGCGCCATCGATCTCGGCATCGGGTCGGACGAGTATAAACGCATGTTCTGCAAGAGCGACGAGCCGATCTTCGACAGCTTTATTCCGCTCAGTTCGCGCGGAAAGCCGGTTGCGCTCGCGATGTCAGGTGTCAACCGCGCCAAGCGTCTGGTGAAGTGCAACGAGACGCTGTTGCGTATCGCCCAGAGGCTGCGCCGCACGTTTGGCTGAAACGCTTTAAGCCGCTACCACCCGCGGGGCAGTCTCTGTCGCGTTGGAAGGCTGCACCGGCTTGCGCAGCATGGTCACTTCCGAGAAGCCTGCGGCCTCAAGCTGCTGGCACATCAGCTGACGCGCATCCTGCTCCATCGATGCATCCGGCACTACCACGACCCGCGCGTTGGCGGTCAGCAGTTCGGCAGGCAGATCGGACGCAGTGCCGGCATCCAGCAGCACATGGTCGTAAACCCTGAGCAGCGCGTCGATCGCGAGTGTCAGCCGCGGTGAGTGCAGCAGGCCGCGGTCCGAACCCGGGCGGCCCGCGCTGACGAGCTGAACGCGCGACAGCCGATCCTTGGTGATGACCTGCGAGAAGGACGCTTCACCTTGCATCAATTCCGCAAGGCCCGGCGCGTGCGGGTCGACCGATGCGGCGGAGATCGTCGGTGACGAAGCCGCGAGATCGACGACCACGACGCGTGCCTCGCGCGCAATCAGGCGGGCAAGCGTCAACACCGTCAACGCAATGCCTTCACCGGCAGCGGTGCCGAGCACCGTCACCTTGCGCGCACCCTCGCCGGCGTTGCGTAACTCTTCGGCGAGCTGTTCGATTTCGCTCAACTCGGTTGCGATCTCGGGGCAGATTTCGCTGACGGCAGGTTCGAGTCCGGCGGCCATAGCCGGCTCCGTCGCCGGCCCGCGGATCGAAGCAGACGGGGATGCAAACGCGGCTGCGCCACGGGGCGCCGTCACGCGCAGCAGTTCGCCGGTCACGATGACAGCGCTGGAGAGCAGCAGGGTCGCCAGCGTCACGATCAGCACGATCGGCAGTTTCTTCGGATAGGCCGGGGTATTGGAAACGATGGCGCGGGAAATGATGCGACCATCGGCCGGTGCGGCGTCGATATTCTCGCGGGTATTGGCCTCCCGGTATTTCGCAAGGTAGGATTCGAGCAGATCGCGCTGCGCCTTGGCTTCGCGCTCCAGCGCCCGAAGCTGGACGTCCTGGCCGTTGCTCGAAGACGCCTGCTTCTTCAACTGTTCGAGGCTCGCGCTCAAGCCTTCAACCCGGCCGCCGGCGATGCGGGCGTCACTGTCGAGCGAGCGCGACATCTTGCTGGCTTCATCGCGAATCTGGCGGTCGAGATCGTTAAGCTGAGCCCTCAATTCCTTGATGCGGGGATGCTTGTCGAGCAAGGTCGATAATTGCTCGGCCAACTGCGCGCGCAAGGTCACGCGCTGTTCCGATAGCCGGCGCATCAGTTCGGAATTGAGCACTTCGGACGCCTCGATCGGCTTGCCGCTCTGAAGCATTTCGCGGATCAGCCGCGCCTTCGATTCGGCGTCCGATTTCAGCGCCCGCGCGTTGTTCAATTGCGTGTTGAGCTCACCCATCTGCTGGTTGGAAAGCGTGGTGTTGTTGGTGCCGACAAACAGGCTCGATTTGGAGCGGAAATCCTCGACGCGGGATTCGGCATCGGAAACCTTCTGGCGCAGATTTTCGATCTCGCCCGACAGCCACTGGCTGGCGGATTTGGCCTGGTCCTGGCGAGCGTTTTGCTGCAGCACCAGATAGCCGTCGGCGATCGAGTTGGCGACACGCGCCGCCAGATCAGGGTCGCGCGACTGGAATTCGACCACGATGACGCGCGATTTGTCGACGGCGTAGGCGGTCAGCCGGTCGAAATAGGCGTCCCGCACGCGCTCTTCCGGCGTCAGCGAAAATGGATCGCGGCCGATCCCAAACAGCGCCAGCAGCGATTTCAGCGGCGCAAGCCCCTGCAGCACTGGATCGAATTCCGGGAGCTCGGCGAGCTTGTTCTTCTTGATGATCTCGCGCGCCAGATCGCGCGAAAGCAACAGCTGGACCTGGCTGGTGACGGCCTCGGGATCGAGCGCGGCACGCTCTTCGTTGCGCTCGCCGTTCGGCCGCAGGAAAACGTTCTCGCGCCCGTCGATCAGGATGCGCGCTTCGGATTTATATCGCGGGGTCGCCAGATTGACGGCCATGATCGCGATCACGGCGGCGAGCATCGTCGGAGCGATGATCAAGCCGCGCTTGCGCATCAGCGCCTGACCAAGCGCCCGCAAATCCAGATCACCGGACGGCGCGTCCGCGACCTGTCCAGAAATGGCTGGCGCCGGCCCGGCCGCGGCCTTTTCGACCAACGCCTCGGCCGTGCCTGCGCGCCAGAACGCAAAACGCATTGAACACTCCCGCGGACGCCACGACTCTACGTCACCTCCCGCGATTACATTCCATTAAGGTTGCCGCTGGGTTAATTGAGGCAGATTTTTACGCCACGATTGACCGGCGTCTGGAGGCGCCGCGTGCCCCGTTTCCGAAGTTCGCACGTAGCCACGACACCACATCCGCGGGAACTTCAAATCGGGGGCGCCGGTCATGTTATGTTAACCATGAAAGGCCTTAATCGGAATCAAGATTTTCCTCTGGGGCGTCCTATGCGAGGCGTTCGCGCCGTCATCTCGAGTCTGCTCACCGCATTCGCCCTGCCGGGCTGCATGCAGTCGGCGGGCGCGCAGCCGCGAAACAACGCTGATGCGATGGCCTATGCCCCGTCCGCGCCGATGGCAGCGGCCGGGGGATTTTCGCCCGGCGTCAGCCGCGGCGACACCATCCTTGTCGGCAAACGCCGGTCTTGACCATGGCGCCGCATCCGGACCAGCCGCTTCGTATCCTGCATGCGATACGCCCGCCGGTCGGCGGGATTTTCCGTCACGTCCTCGATCTCGCCCATGGACAGGCCGATCGCGGTCACCACGTCGGCATTCTCGCCGACAGCCTCACCGGCGGCGAGCGCGCCGACAAGGCGTTGGCCGACCTCGCGCCCCGGCTCAAGCTCGGTGTTCATCGCGTTGCCATTCACCGCGAACCTTCGCCGACGGATGTGCTGGCGTGGGTGCATTTCACGCGCCTGATCCGGCAATTGAAGCCGGACGTGCTGCACGGACACGGCGCCAAGGCCGGTGTCTTCGTCCGGTTCATGAAGCGCTCAAGCGGAAGCATTTTCGTCTATACGCCGCATGGCGGCTCGCTGCACTACCCGCCCAACACCTTCAAGGGCGCGCTCTACAGCCGCATCGAACGCGCACTGATGAACCGCACCGATCTGTTCCTGTTCGAAAGCGCTTACGCCCGCGACACCTATCAGCGCGTGATCGGCACGCCTACGGGGCTGGTACGCTGCGTCTTCAACGGCGTCACCGCGAACGAGTTCGATCCGGTTGCCCTCGCCGAGGACGCAACCGATATCGTCTATGTCGGCGAGTTCAGGCACATCAAGGGCGCCGACCTCCTGGTCGACGCGGTGGCGCGGCTGCACGCCGACGGCAGACCGTTGACGTTGACGCTCGCCGGCGACGGCGAGGAGATGGCAGCGCTCAAGGCGCAGGTCGAAAGGCGCGGCCTTGGTTACTCGGTTCGCTTCATCGGCCACGTCAAGGCGCGCTATGGCTTCTCCAAAGGCAGGCTCCTGGTCGTTCCGTCCCGCGGCGATTCCATGCCCTATGTCGTGATCGAGGCGGGTGCCGCGGGAGTCCCGATGGTCGCCGCCAATGTCGGCGGTATTCCGGAGATTTTTGGAAGTCATTCCGACGCGCTGTTCGTCCCCAATATCGTCGGCGCGATGGCGGACGCGATCGAGATCGCGATGGAGGACCCGGACGCAGCATCGGCGCGGGCAAAATCGCTTCGCGAACGCATCTTCCAGTATTTCTCGCAGAAGGCGATGGTCGAGGGGGTGTTGGCCGGCTACCGCGACGCGCTTGAAGCGTCCAGGTCCTGACGTTGGAATGCCGTGGCGGCGATTCGTAATTCGTCAAATCCGGCGCAACAGATCGTTAACCGCTATTTACCAACGTAACCGTTTCTTCCGATTTGTCCTTTAAACCTCGAGCTTGAGGAATTCCGCCCGGGGCGCCTCCATTCCTAGATGCCCTTGCGAAGACGGGTTTGGACAATTGGAAACGATCAACGCTCGCTCGATGTCAGATGCCGCGGCAACGGCCGCCACGGTCGGTCGCCCAGTCGAACGGCGCCGCCGCCTGTCGCAGGCGGCGCTCGTCGTCGCCAACCAGAAGGTGCGCCGAGCCTATTCGCCGGTCGTGATCACGGGCTTTGTTCGCCTCGTCGACTTCGTCCTGCTCAGCCTCGTCGGCATCGCGCTCTATCTCGGCTATGTGGTGCCGATTTCCGGCTTCTACTGGGAATATGTTGCGGCCATCTTCGGCATGACCGCGGCCGCCGTGGTCTGCTTCCAGGCTGCTGATATCTATCAGGTGCAGGTGTTCCGCGGCCAACTCCGGCAGATGACGCGGATGATCTCATCCTGGGCCTTCGTGTTCCTGCTGTTCATCGGCGCCTCGTTCTTCGCCAAGCTCGGCGGCGAGATTTCGCGGCTGTGGCTTTCGGCATTCTTCTTCATTGGCTTGGGAACTTTCAGTGCCGAACGCCTGTTCCTGCGCTCAATGGTGCGCAATTGGGCGCGTCAGGGCCGGCTCGATCGCAGGACCATCATTGTCGGCTCGGACCAAAACGGCGAGCAACTGGTTGCGGCGCTCAAAGCCCAGAACGATTCGGATATCGACGTGCTCGGCGTATTCGACGACCGCAACGAGGATCGCGCGCTCGAGACCTGCGCCGGCAGTCCGAAACTCGGCAAGGTCGACGATATCGTCGAGTTTGCCCGCCGCACCCGCGTCGACCTCGTGCTGTTCGCGCTGCCGATTTCTGCGGAGACGCGGATTCTGGAAATGCTGAAGAAGCTGTGGGTGCTGCCGGTCGACATCCGGCTCTCGGCCCACACCAACAAGCTGCGCTTCCGCCCTCGCTCCTATTCCTATCTCGGCAAGGTTCCGACGCTGGATGTGTTCGAGGCGCCGATCACCGACTGGGATCTGGTGATGAAATGGCTGTTCGACCATTTCGTCGGCGGCCTCATCCTGCTGATGGCGTTGCCGGTCATGGCGCTGGTCGCGCTCGCGATCAAGCTCGACAGCCGCGGTCCCGTGCTGTTCCGCCAGAAGCGCTTCGGCTTCAACAACGAACGCATCGACGTCTTCAAGTTCCGGTCGCTGCACCATCGTCATGCCGATCCGCTCGCCTCCAAGGTTGTGACCAAGGACGATCCGCGCGTGACCCGCGTCGGGCGCTTCATCCGCAAGACCAGCCTTGATGAATTGCCGCAACTCTTCAACGTGGTGTTCAAGAGCAATCTGTCGCTGGTCGGCCCCCGCCCGCACGCCGTGCAGGGCAAGTTGCAGAGCCGGTTGTTCGACGAAGCGGTCGACGGTTATTTCGCGCGACACCGCGTCAAGCCCGGCATCACCGGCTGGGCGCAGATCAACGGTTGGCGCGGCGAGATCGACAACGAAGAAAAGATCCAGAAGCGCGTCGAGTTCGATCTCTACTACATCGAGAACTGGTCGGTGCTGTTCGACGTCTACATTCTGCTGCGGACGCCGATGGCGCTGATGACGAACAGCGAGAACGCTTATTAAGTGCCGCTTGCGGGTGCGGTGTATCGGTTGCGTGGAGTTACGAGTTCGTGATGGCATATGCGGCGACAGCCGGGGGCTACCCTTCGCACCTAACGGCCGCGCCCGGCATCCTCGCCTTGCAGCGCGCACTGGTGTGGCTGGCCGGTGCATCCTGCGCGATCGTCTTTATCGAACCAAGTCCGTATGAACTGGTGACGCTCGTTGCCGCCGTCCTGTTCGTTGCGACCGGCTTGCGGCTGCGGCTGGTTTTCATGCCGCTGCTGTTGCCGCTGGTCCTGCTCAATGTCGGCTACAGCATCGGCGCCATTCCGCTCCTCGACCAGGCCGACGTCGCGAGCTGGATCGCGACATCCTGGTATATGGCCGTCACCGTGATGTTTTTCGCCATGGTCGTGTCCGATGACACCGCCGCCCGGCTCGACATGCTTCGCCGCGGCCTCATCGTCGGCGCCATGATCGCCTCGCTCGCCGCAATCGCCGGTTATTTCAATTTGGTTCCGGGCGGGCACGACTTGCTGACGCTCTATGAGCGGGGCCGCGGCACATTCAAGGACCCGAACGTGCTCGGCGCATTCCTGATCCTGCCTTCGCTGTTCGTCCTGCAGAGCGTCGTCTTGGACCGCTTCGGCAAGGCGTTCCGCAACACGATCGCGCTCGGGATCTTGGCGCTTGCGATCCTGCTGGCGTTCTCGCGCGCCGCATGGGGCGGGCTTGTCATCACTTCAGCCTTCATGCTGGCGCTGATGGTCCTGACTAGCCGGTCAAGCGCGGAGCGCTCGCGCATCATCGTGATGGCGATCGTCGCTGTTGTCGCCGGCGTCACGCTGATCGCGGTGCTGTTGTCATTTGACTCGATCGCCGAAATGTTCAGCCAGCGCGCGAGTCTCGACCAAAGCTACGACGAAGGTCGCTTCGGCCGGTTCGGACGGCACATTCTCGGCGCGGACATGGCGCTCGATCTGCCGTTCGGCATCGGCCCGTTGCAGTTCCACCATTATTTCCCGGAAGACACCCACAACTCCTATTTGAATGCCTTCATGTCCGGCGGCTGGATCTCCGGCGTCTGCTATCCCGCGCTGGTGTTTCTCACCGTCATCATCGGATTCCGCCACGTCTTGGTGCGCGTGCCCTGGCAGCGTGCTTATCTCGCGATCTTTTCGGCCTTCCTGGGCACGGTCGGCGAAAACTTCGTGATCGACACCGACCACTGGCGGCACTTCTGGCTGATGCTGGGGACGATGTGGGGGATGTTTGCCGCAGCGCAGCACCACAAGGCGTCAGCGGATCCAGCGGTCACGGCGCCCCCGCAGGCTTTGCAGCGCCCTTAGGTTTTGCCTTCGGCGCCGCCATCATCGCCTTCAGTTCCTCGGTCGCCGAAAGCATCGTCCGATAGCTGTCGCTTGCAAAGCGCAGCAACAGCTTTAGCTCCGCGTCCGAATAGGTGTCCCAAAGCTTGTGCATCGCGCGCTGCATCGGTTCGTAGAATCGTCCAATCTCCACGACACGTTCCGCGACGGGTACGATAAACACCTTGCGCCGATCCTCGCTGTCGCGTTCCCGGCGCACCAGCCCGGCCTTCTCCATCCGGTCCACCACGCCGGTGATGGCGCCGGTGGTCAAACCCGTGAGTTCGGCGAGCCTGCCTGCGGTCATGCGCCCTTCGACGTTGAGAAAGTCGATGCAATCCATGTCGGAACTCGAAACCCCGGCGCGGTCGGCAACGGCCTGCGCGAAGATCGTCCCCTGCGCGGAGGATTTTCGCATCGCGTGTTCCAATTCCCGCATCAGCGCGGCGCGCGCTTTTGGTCTTGACAAGGCCGATCCTATATCTTAGTACGTATATATCTTAGCCACTAAGATAGTTAGCGGCCGTACTTTCTTAACCCCCCGTGACGCGAGGTGCAAGCCATGACCCAACGATCCCGCAAAGCCCTCATCATCGGCGCCGGCATTGCCGGCCCGATCACCGCCATCCTGCTCAAGCGGGCCGGCATCGACGCGCAAGTCTTCGAGGCCTGGCCGCGCTCGACCGGCGTCGGCGGCGGGCTACAAATCGCACCGAACGGCATGCATGTGCTCGCCGAGGCGGGCTTGGCCTCCGACATGATCCGCCGCGGCTCGGTTGCGGAAGCGATCGACTTTTACTCCCAGTCGGGCGCGAAACTCGGCTCGGTCAACCGCAACATGATGCAACGGTTCGGCCAGCCCGCGGTGAACATGCGCCGCTCGGTCCTCAACGAGGCGGTGCTGGCCAGGGCGGGCGCCGCGAACATCGAGGTCAGCTTCGAGAAGCGCCTGGTGCGTATCGAGGATCGCGCCGATCGGCCGATCGTGGCGCATTTTGCCGATGGCTCCAGCGCCGAGGGCGACTTCCTGATCGGCGCCGACGGCGTGCATTCGGCTGTGCGCAACCACGTCGTCCCCGACGCGCCAAAACCGTTCGACCTTGATCTCATCTCCTTCGGCGGTTTTGTCCCGCGGTCGCTGCTGGAATCCGCTAACACCCCGCCAAACCTGATCATGACCGTGGGCCAAAGTGGCTTCTTCGGCTATGGTTTTTGCGGTTCCGATCCGAATACTGGAGCGATGTGCTGGAGCACCCAGCCTACGCACGGCATCGACGCGACCACCTTCCGTGCCATGGATCAGGAGGCGCTACGGCGGCATCTGCGCCGCTATCACGCCGGCTGGCACGAGCCGATCCCGCAACTCATCGACGCCTTGCAGGAGATCGTCGTTTCGGCAAGCCTCGATCTCGCGACGTTGCCGAATTGGTCGCGCGGACGCGCGCTTCTGATCGGAGACGCCGCGCATGCCACCAGTCCGCATGCCGGCCAAGGCGCTTCGATCGCGCTGGAGGACGCGCTGCGGCTTGCGCGCCTGCTGCGCGAGGAGCAGGAAACCGGTGTCGCCTTTGAGAGATTCGAAAGCGAACGCCGCGCCCGCGTGGAACGGATCGTCGCGCTCGCCCGCCGCAACGGCAACCAGAAGCGGGAGTTCGGCCGCGCCGGCGCCTGGTTCCGCGACCAGATGCTAAGGCTCGTGCTTCCGATCAATGCGCGCAGCCAGGACTGGATCTACGGCTACGATCCTCGCGCTGTCATGTCTCCAGCGCAAACGACAAACCGGCGTGATCGACAAGCCGCTTGATGAGCTTGTGCCGCATCGCCGCGCCCGGCGTCCAGAAACCCCCTGGCACATCGGGCGCATCGCGCGAGAGGCAGATCGCGCATTCCGAGATCATCTTTGACGTGGAGCCATAGCCGGGATCGCGATCGCCCTTCACCGACGCACGGACCTGGCGGCCATCGGGGGCGACCGCAACATAGAGCAGATCGTAGAGGCCGTTCTCGCGCTCTTCTTTCGACGGCCCCTCCCCCGGCTTCGGCGCATTGGGACCGGTCTTTTCGCTATTCGCGGCCATCACGAGTTTGGCGTTGGCCTCACCCTCCTCGCCGGGACCGGTCAGCACCATCTCGTCGTAGACGAACTCCTTGCCGTAGGGGAATCCCATCAGCATGTTGGAGCGGTGCACATTACGGGTGTTGATCAGCGCCATCATGAAGGGCGCGGTCCAGGATTGCAGGTCTTCTTCATAAGCGGACTTGTTGGCGCGCGGCTGCTTCACCCCGCTGAATCCGGGTGTCAGCGCGAACGGATCATTCAGGATCGCGACCAGGCTGAGATCCTTGGCGACCGCATCGAAGGTGGCCTTGGCGCTCGCCGCCGTGCCGCCGGACAAGGTGCCGCGCATGTCGCGCACGCGCCCCTTGACGCGCGAGACCGGCGCGCCAAAGGCGCGCTTGGCTTCTTTCTGCACGAAGAACGCGCCAAGCTCGAACGGCACCGAATCGAAACCGCAGGAGAACACGATGCGCGCGCCACTCGCCTTCGCAGCTGGCTCGTGCTTGTCGATCATCTGCCGCATCCAGATCGGCTCGCCGCAGAGATCGAGATAGTCCGTGCCCGAGGCCGCGCAGGCTGCAATCAGCTCGTTGCCGTAGTACTGGTAGGGGCCGACGGTAGTGATCACCGATCTCGTCGCTCCGACCATCGCCTGCAATGACGCAGCATCGCTAGCATCGGCCACGATCAGCGGCGTGTCCGACGGCGCCCCAATCGCATCGCGAACGGACTTCAGCTTGTCGAGGCTCCGTCCGGCCATTGCCCATTTCAGCTCGCCGTCGTTCTTGTACTGACGGGCGAAATATTCGGCGACGAGCTGGCCGGTGAACCCGGTCGCGCCATAGACCACGATGTCGAGCTTGTTCGAAGACGTCATTCTTAGTTCCCAAGGTTATTCGTCGTCATTGCGAGGAGCGGAGCGACGAAGCAATCCACCTTTGCCCGGACTCTGGATTGCTTCGCTTCCCTCGCAATGACGGCTCGCTTTCGGTGATAGCTAGTGCTTATTTCCTGCCGTAGGAAACCCCCATGCCGGCGCGCACGTCGGCTTGAATACCATAGGGCGCGATCGGATAGCGCAGGCCGTTCTTGGCGAGCTGCTTCATGCCCGCGATGGCCTTGGCAAGATGCGCAGGCTTTAGCGCCATCAATAGCTCCTCATCCGGAACGCCGCCATAGCGCCGCTCGGCAAAGCACGGCAGCGACAGTGAGGGCTCGCCGGTCTTCAGCGCCCGGCCCCATGAATCGGCGCAGGCGGTCTCACCGACCACGCCCCATTCGAATTTCTTGTAGCCGGTATATTGCAGCCCGTTGATCAGGATGATCATCTGGCCCGGTGTCGCGTAGACGAGACAAATGTCGGGCGGATTGAGCCGGCCGCTGGCAAGCGGGCTCACTGCCAGCGCCTGATATTGACCGAACGCCACGACATCGAGCGCCTGTTGGCGCTTGCGCGCGTCTTCCGCCGTGCCATGCCAGACGCCGACATAGTTTTCGCCGGCAAGCCATTTCTCGTCCTGCGGCGCAAGCCCGATCACCGCGCGGCACTGCGCGCCGACGAGATCGTCTGATGTGATGCCAACCGTCCAGCCGAGCCGCGAGGCCATGCTGACGATCTGATCGGTGGTGTGGATCGCGGCTGGACGCCGTATTTTTTCAATCGCCAGCATATCCTCCACGCGCGCGAACATTTTCATGCCGATCACGGTGGTCTTCAGCCGAAGCAGATTGTTCAGGTCGGCGACCATGGCGGCCAAATCCAGCGATTGCGGCGGTGTCTGCTGTTGCATGGCGTCAACTCCCATATCGGCGCAATCTTGGTTCTAGTCCCTTGCAGGCCCCGGAAGCAACTCGCTGGTCTTGCCGGTGAGATAGTACGCGATGAGGCCCAGCCATTCGCGCATCGCGGTGTCGGTTCGACCCAACCCGTCGCCTGAGTAATTGGCAAAGCTCAAGAAGTCCGCGCGGCCACCGACACGCCAGTCCACCGGATGTGGCTCCACGGCAAATCCCACCTTGCGAAACACGCCGATCGAGCGAGGCATGTGGAACGCCGACGTCACCAACAGCCAGCGCTCGCCCGGCTTCGGCGCCGCAACCGTCCTGGAAAATTCGCCATTTTCGTAAGTGTTGCGCGAGCGCCGTTCCATCGTGAGCCGCGACTTGTCGACGCCGAGGCTCTCAAAAATCTCGCCGGCGAAATCGGCCTCCTTCGCATCGTTCGCGATCAGATTGGCGCTTCCTCCGGAGAAGACGATACGCGCATTCGGATAGCGATGGGCAAGGGCTGCGGCTGCGATGATGCGATCGGGCGCGCTCCGGATCACCGGCGTATCATGCACGACCGACAGATCGGCATCGATCGGTCCGCCCAGCACGATGATGCCGTCCGGCGGCCCTTGGGCGGCATCCCATGACGGAAATCGCTGCTCCAGCGGATACAACAGGATATTTCCGAGCGGCGAAAATCCGCAAATGGCGAGCAACACCGCCGCGATAACCAAAAGCTTGCGGCCAAGGGCGGCAAATCGGGAAGCCAGCAGAAGCGCGCCGGCAACACCCAGCACGATCAGGAAATTGGTCGGCAGCAGCATGATGCCGAGCGTCTTTGACAACACGAAAAACATGCAAAACCTTTCGGAAATTCTGGTAAAGCCTCATACGCTGTCCCTGCGCCATCCAAAAGCTTTCTCATGAGCCACCATCATCTCCATTCAAGCCCCGAGACCTGCCATTGGGGTTTTTTTGAAGCGAAGCTGAAGCCGGTGCTTTCAATCGAAAGCGGCGACGAAGTCACCATCGATACCATCAGCGGCGGGCCGGAGGTGGTGCCTGATCAAAGCAAGTTTCACGTCCCGCCCGAACTCGCCGAGGTTCATGCGAAGAGCGAACGGATGGTGCCGGGTCATATCCTGACCGGCCCTGTGGCCATCAAGGGGGCCGAGCCCGGCGACGTGCTCGAAGTCGATATCCTCGATGTCAAGCTGCGGCAGGATTGGGGGTACAACCTGATCCGTCCGCTCGCCGGCACCCTGCCCGATGATTTTCACGAGCCGCGGCTGATGAACATTCCGCTCGACCTGAAGCGGATGGTCGGCCGCTTGCCATGGGGGCTCGATCTGCCGCTCAAGCCGTTCTTTGGCGTGATGGGCGTGGCGCCGCCGCCCGCCTGGGGGCGGATCACCTCGCTTATTCCGCGCGCGATGGGCGGCAACCTCGACAACAAGGAACTCGGCGCCGGCGCGAAACTCTACCTGCCGGTGTTCGTGTCGGGCGGGCTGTTTTCCTGCGGCGACGGCCACGGCGTGCAGGGCGATGGCGAGGTCTGCGTGACCGCGATCGAGACCGCGCTGCAGGGCCGTTTCCGCCTGACGCTGCGCAAGGATTTGCGGCTCGATTATCCCCGCGCGGAGACGCCGACGCATTACATGACGATGGCGATGGATCCCGACCTCGATCAATGCGTGGTGCGGGCACTGCGCGACATGATCGTTCTGCTCGGTGAGAAGAGGAATCTGTCGCGCGAGGATGCCTACACGCTCTGCAGCCTGGCTGCCGATTTGAGGGTGACGCAGACCGTGAACGGCTCCAAGGGCATTCACTGCATGATCGCCAAAACGGTCGTGCACGGCTGACGCCTGGGCGTCCCTGCCCCCATCCCGTCCCCTCCGCCGCAAACGTCCGCTCGGCGGGCGCCGTCCCGCCATCCTGATTTTGTCAGCGATTCCAATGGCCGGAAGGGGTCACAACGAATCTCGATTGACTCCTGAGAACAACTTAATAGAGTCTAAAAAGATACTTTTCAGTACATGAGTTGGAGGCTAGCTTTTTCGCATGGCCACAGAAAAAGCCGAAACCGATCGCGTTCCGATTACGTTGGCACTCCAGACCATCGTCTATCTCGAAAAGCTGGTGAAACAGGGTACCCACGGCACAAGCGTTCCCGGCGTCGCAAGGACATTGATCGAGGAAGGCATTCGTCTCGCCATCAAGGACGGGCTGCTTTCGATCCGCGACAATGGCAAGACGTGATGAGGAAGCGCGCGAGAGGTTCGGTCGACAATGTGGCCAAGGATCCGGAGATCATCCGCAACTTGGAACCATCAACATGCCCGCCTTCCAGCCCACCTGGACTACCGAACGCATCGAACTCCTGAAAAGCCGGTTTGAGGCCGGGCTTTCCTGCCGCCAAATCGCCGCCGACATCGGGGTCACCCGCAACGCCGTCATTGGCAAGCTCTCGCGCCTCAATCTGACGCGCGAGCCGAGCGCCGATGAACGGCGGCCAAGGCGAAAAAGCGCCGCCAAGGGACTAAACAAGGGTCCTCGCCTGAAGACGACGCCGCGGCTGCAATATCAGCTGTTGCAGGCTGCCTACGCCGAGCCGGAGCTGTTTCTCGACGACGAGCCGATCAGCAACGAACACCGCTGCTCGCTGCTCGAGCTCGACGAGGAGAGATGCCGCTGGCCGATCAGCACGCCCGGGGCTGAAGATTTCTGCTTCTGCGGCAACGCGCCGGTCGAAGGCCTGCCATATTGCGCGGGTCATACCCGTCTCGCCTACCGTCCCACCTCGCGCTACGCGCGGGGGTAGTTGCCCGATTCAAATTTCAAACAGCCACATGGTCATTGCGAGCGACAGCGAAGCAATCCATTTTGCCGCGCAAAGAAAGAATGGATTGCTTCGCTTCGCTCGCAATGACGGCACTCTTGCGACGTGGCTTCGCGATCTCGCCGCGTGTTTTGCGCGAGTTTTGCCATCAACATCCCGCTCTCTGAAATCAGAGGGCGCAGGGAAAGCCGGGTGCCCAATGCACCCGCAGATGGGGTAACGGGCTCCCCGAGGGGCCTTCCAAGCAAGCCGCGCTAGCTACGGCGCTGTTGGTGGCGCGCGTCGCGCGGCTAGCTTGGAAGGCAGGCGGTCGTCCCTCACACTGA
>JBATYU010000812.1:0-3521 GCA_049674245.1 Bradyrhizobium sp.
AGGCTTGGATCACACGCTGGCGGGGCACAGTAAGATTCGCATCGCCGTGAACGTTGAGCGCAAGCAGGGCGGCCTCGATCTCCGGCATGGTCCGGCTGCGATCGGCAAAATACATCGCCTCGACCCAGCCAACGCGAGATGGCCCGCGCAATTCAAGGTCGGCGCCGATCATTGCGGCGAGGTTCGTGGCGTCGTGCGAACTCCTCGCTGCCTCGATGTGCTGCTCGAGCCGCGCGGCATCGGCCGGACCACCGACAAAACCAAGCAAGAGAGTGTAGGCGGGATGGCGTGACACGAGCTTTGGATCGTCCAGCCAGCTCTCAACCGCCGCCGCATCGATCCGCGATCTCGCAACGTCCACGGTCGCGTAAGGGGCGCGTGCGAGCTCGCCCCATGCGATCTGGGCAGCCAGCGGATCGGAGTTCTCGAGATAGGGCAGAACAAGTGCAACACGTTGCCGCCAGCCGGCGTAGCTGAGCGTGGACGACGTCTGCATGTTCGACGGCCAGGTGGGACGTGGACGGTCGCCTTTGACGAAAACGGTCGCAACCAGTTGTCGGAGCCAATCCGCATATTCAGCCCGGATGGTGCCCAGGCTGGTCCATTGCGAAGCAAACGGGTCACGAACGAGCAGGTAAGGATCGGAGCCCGGTGCCACTGCTGTGTCGAGATCCGTCACCGAGTCCGCGATGATATCGCCGACGGCATCCTTGCCCTTCACGACCTCGACCATCCGGAGTTGGTTCGCACCGGCAAGGGACACGGCCAGCACCACTCGATCGGCCATATCCAGCCGCTGGCCGATGGTCACACTTTGGCGAGCGGCTTCATAGCAGAGCTGGCACGCCACCGCGGCCGCTGCCGAGATCAGGAGGAAGAAGACGGCCAGCGTGCACTTCAGCCGCCTCGGAGCGGGAGACCGCGGCAGTCGAACCGACATCAAAGCCTCCTCAACGCAACACCGGCTGACCCGGCAACGGATTGAGTTCGGGCACTGCCGGGATGATCTCGTAATTGACGTAGCCGAGCTCGTTGCTGCGCGCGCCGTAATACTTGTCTCCCAGCTTGTAGGCGGTGACCTCGATCGGCGTGCCGGCGATCACGGTGACGAGCTTGCCGTTGTTGATGTAGTAGGGTGAGGGTGTGCCCCGATAGCTGCTCTGCGCCGGATCGCCGACAGCACTCGGCTGCAGGGCAGCGCTGCCGGCGTGATCGATCAGGCTCTGACCTTGGTTTTGGGCGAATTTCGACGTCGCGTAGCCTGGATCGATCGGCGTGAGCGTTTGCGTGGAATTGGAGATTCCCGATGCACTATAAATGATCTTGAACTTGGTGCCGGTCACGTTGTTCTGCAGCCACGGGGATTTATCGACGATCAGCGCCTTCAGCTGGGTATCGTTGAGGGCGACCGCTCCTTGTTGCTTGAGATCATCGATGGTGGGACCATTCTTGGCGACTTTCCGCGCCTCGGTAGTCGGGCTGTACCAGATCGGTGAGCTCCACGCCCGCTCCTGGACGGTTGTCGCCACCACATCGGGCGGCGCGATGCCGAGCTGAGCGGCCTGGATCGTCGTCCAGCGCGGCGTTGGAATCTCGAGTACGCGGGCATAATAGAACGCCGGAACGCTCGGATCGAACTCGGGATCGCTCCACACGGTCTTCAATTCAACGGCGCCGATGCTGTTCGTGTACGTGGCCTTTTCGAGGTCGACCGTGTTTCCGACCGGCGGCACGGTCCCGGTCCACTTGTCGGGCTCACGGTCACCCGCCCAGGCAACGTCGAAGACTTTCTCGAAGCTCTGACCGCCCTTGGTCCAGCCCTTGATGATTTGGATGCGATCGAGATTGCCAGAGGTCGGATCCTTGACCGCCCACAGGGCAAATGACGGTGCCTTGTCGCCCGCGGGCATCGGGGTCAGGTCTCCGCCCATGGGCACGCCCCGCGCATAGGCGGCCTTGACCCAATCCCGGTCCTTGATCCAGTCCGGCACGCTCTTCCAGAACGCCCGCCGCTGCTCGGCCGTCGCTGTTTCGGCGTAGCTCCAGCCGCCGAAGAAGCGAACCTTGATGTGCGGGCCGCTGACCGCGAAGGTCTCCTTGCGCTTCATGGCGTTGAAGATCGACTCGCGCGTGTTCTCTTCCGCCCACACACCGGTGAGCCCGGCGGTGCTCTCCAAGCGCGGATCCAAGCCAGCGAACAGATGTCCCGACATGCGGGTCTCGATGGTTCCGTCGGCGACGCCGTGGGCCCCGAAGAAGTTATCCTCGCGATAAGGCACCCCGGTGTCATGCGAGTCGGCGGCGGCGCCGAAACCGAACCTGTAGGGGTTGAAGCCCTTGGTATCCTGGAGTGCGAGCCCGTCCTTCAGCGCCTGGCGGGCATAGCTGCCGATGACATGCGGAATGCGGCCTGCCGGATCGCCGAGAAGGATCGCGAAGATCTCGTAATTGGCGAACTCGTCATTGGGCGAGAGCAGAGGATGGGTCTCCGATTGCCCCTTGATCTGCTTGATCTCGATCAGAGGTTCGTTGCGCATCCGGGATTCAGCGTAAGTCTTGTCGATCGGCCGCCCCTTAAGGTCGACATCGGTCGGATACATGCGCCCATCGGAGAGGTTGGCGTTATGGGAGATTGCGAGAAGCTCGTTGCCCGCCTTGCGCTGTCCGTCCATCCAGGTCCACAGGTCAGTCGGGTCGGACGAGTCGAGCGAACTGTACGGCATCGCCGGCACATGGGTGCAATCCTTGAAGAAGATGTTGCGGTGGAGGTTCATGTTGTTCGGCATGGATGTCCACTCATAGCTACAGAAGGCGGTGAACTTGCCCGGTTCGTTGGCCTTGTCCGCTAGTCCGATGTTCTGCTCCCAGACCGTGTGCGCGATCTCGGGACTCGCGAGCGCCGCGACCGGCGCACCGCTGACCAACTTTACCGCGTAAAGATAGACCCTCTGAACCTCTTCAGGACTGTTGTTCTTCATGACAAGTGGCGCCGCGGCTGGATTCTTGCTGATCGGCGAACCCGGGTCGTTGGCCAACTTCATCACGCCGACATATTCCGAATGATCGGTGACGCCGGCAAAATCGAGCGGCGTCTCGATCTTGATGTCGTAGCCGAGCGGGTGCTTGATCGTCTCGCCCTTGAAATATTTGTAGGCATCGCTGGGATCGGTGATCCGATTGCCCATCATCCAGGCATCGAGCGACCAGCTGGTGTGAACATGCGTCTCGCCGAAATACGCGTCGCGCCCAGGAGCGCCTTGAGCCGACGCGTGCGATACGAAGGCGGAGAGCGCCGCGACGCTCAACAAAATGATCCGGCTGCTGTTGTTCAGAAGTCGCGCAGTCTTCATGTCGCCCTGCCAAAATAAGTTGAACCTGCCTGTGACTTCGTCGCATGAAGCGACGGTCTCTCGCGCAGCGGATGTAGTCTCAGTTGTTAGTCAAACTTTGGGGCTCCTAATTCTACCATGCAACTTGTTGCAGTGCGAGGCAAAATCCTAGATTGCCGGACACGCCAGGAT
>JBATYU010000813.1:0-4042 GCA_049674245.1 Bradyrhizobium sp.
GCTGCTGCCGACCGCAAAAACCTATTTCAACAACGACACGGTTGCAGCCGTAGTGGTGGTTGCCGGCGTGTTCGTCGGTACCCTGATCGTGGTCTCCGTCATCACCGTGCGGATTTCCGACATGATCCTGGATTCCCGGATCGGGGCGCTGGATCGCACTTTGGGCTTCCTGTTTGGGCTCGCCCGCGGCCTTTTGATCGTGGTCGTGGCATTCATGTTCTTCAGCTGGCTGGTTCCGGACAAGCAGCGGCCGGACTGGGTTAACGGGGCGAAGTCCCGGGTGGTGCTGGATGGCACCGGCCAATGGCTGATGTCGCTCTTGCCGGACGACCCCGAGAACACCATCTTAAAGAGATTCAAGAAGAATAAGCCGGATGACGACCAACCTGACGCCGAGCCGGCCCCACCGGGCAGCCCTGGCGATGGCTACAGTAAGCCTGCCCGCGACAGCCTTAAAAAGCTGATCGAGAAACCCGTGGCGCGCTGACTTCGGCCAAAAAGAGAGGCGCAATGGACGAGATGCAAAACCCCTCCGATGACGCCCAACTCGATCTGAACCTCGGCTTAGGCGGGATCCAATTGCAGGACGACCTCGAAGGGGACACGCTACGCGAGGAGTGCGGCGTGTTCGGCATTTTCGGCCACCCGGAAGCCTCCGCCATCACCGCCCTCGGGCTGCACGCCCTGCAGCATCGCGGCCAGGAGGCCGCCGGCATCGTCTCCTTCGACGGGACCAGGTTTCATTCCGAGCGGCGGCTTGGCCTCGTCGGCGACACCTTTTCCCGCCGCGAGGTGATCGAGCGGCTGCCCGGCAGCACCGCCATCGGCCATGTCCGCTACTCGACGACGGGTGCGACCATCCTGCGCAACGTGCAGCCGCTGTTTGCCGAGCTCAACGCCGGCGGCTTTGCGGTCGGCCACAACGGCAACCTCACCAACGGGCTGACCTTGCGCCGCGAACTGGTGCGCAATGGCGCCATGATGCAATCGACCACCGATACCGAGATAATCCTGCATCTTGTCGCGCAATCCAAGCGTAACCGCTTCATCGACCGCTTCATCGAGGCGCTGCGCGCGATCGAGGGCGCCTATTCGCTGGTGTCGATGACCAACAAGAAATTGGTCGGCGCGCGCGATCCGCTCGGCATCCGGCCCCTGGTGCTCGGCGAGCTCGACGGCTGCCCGATCCTCGCCTCGGAGACCTGCGCGCTCGATATCATCGGCGCCAAATATGTCCGCGACGTCGAGCCCGGCGAGATCCTGGTGTTCGACGAGCGCGGCGCGCAAAGCCACAAGCCGTTTCCGCCAAAGCCGCCGCGGCCCTGCATCTTCGAATATATCTACTTCTCGCGGCCGGATTCGATCGTCGGCAGCCGATCTGTTTATGAAGTGCGAAAGGCCTTTGGCGCTGAGCTAGCGAAGGAAAGCCATGTCGAGGTCGACGTGGTGGTGCCGGTGCCGGATTCCGGGGTGCCCGCCGCCATCGGCTACAGCCAGCATTCCGGCGTGCCGTTCGAGCTCGGCATCATCCGCAACCATTATGTCGGCCGCACCTTCATCCAGCCGACCCAGAGCATCCGCGAATCCGGCGTGCGCATGAAGCACAACGCCAACCGCGCGGCGATTGCCGGCAAGCGGATCATCCTGATCGACGATTCCCTGGTGCGCGGCACCACCTCGAAGAAGATCGTGCGCATGATGCGCGACGCCGGCGCCCGCGAGGTGCATTTCCGCCTTGCCTCGCCGCCGATCCTTTACCCCGACTATTACGGCATCGACCTGCCCGACCGCGGCGGTCTTTTGGCGGCAACCCATTCGCTCGAGCAGATGCGCGAGATCATCGGCGCGGATTCGCTCGCCTTCCTGTCGATCGACGGCATGTACCGCGCAATGGGCGAGCCCGGCCGCGATCCGGCCAATCCGAAATTCTCGGATCACTGTTTTACCGGCGTCTATCCGACCCATCTCACCGACCAAACCCAGGTCGAGCCGCAGCCGCGCCAATTGTCGCTGCTGGCGGAAGCGAGCTGACGCGAAGCGTCATTCCGGGGCGCGCGTAGCGCGAACCCGGAATCTCGACGTTATCTTGTCTCCTTTTCAACTACCTCGAGATTCCGGGTCTGGTCCTTCGGACCATCCCGGAATGACGGCGTCTAATTTCGTCATGCCCGGCCTTGTGCCGGGCCTCCACGTCGTTAAAAGGCAGTTCGTGGATGGCCGGGACATAGGCGAGCGGAAGCGACGCCGTCCTTCGGACGGCGATGCCCGGCCATGACGAACATGTAAGTTTTCAATGCCTCCACCCCTCACCTCCCGTATCGCCCTCGTCACCGGCGCCTCGCGCGGCATCGGCTATGCCGCCGCGCGCGCTCTCGCCAGGCAAGGTGCGCACATCGTGGCGGTGGCGCGGACGCAAGGCGGTCTCGAAGAGCTCGACGACGAGATCCGCAAAGACGGCGGCAGCGCCACGCTGGTGCCGCTCAACCTCACCGATTTCGACGGCATCGCCCGGCTTGGAGCTGCGCTGCACGAGCGCCACGGCAGGCTCGACATCCTCGTCGGCAACGCCGGTGTCGCCGGCCCCTCCTCGCCGCTCGGCCATATCGATTTGAAGCCGTGGAACGAGGTGATCGCGGTCAACGTCACCGCGAACTTCCAGCTGATCCGCTGCATGGAGCCGCTGTTGAAAAAATCCGACGCCGGCCGCGCGGTGTTCATCACTTCGGCCGCTTCCAACCAGGCGCTGGCCTATCTCGGGCCCTATTCGGCCTCGAAGGCCGCGCTGGAAACCTTGGTGCGGGTCTGGGCCAATGAGACGGCATCGACCCCGATTCGCATCAATCTGTTCAGCCCCGGCCCGATCCGCACCCGCATGCGCGCCACTGTTTTCCCGGGCGAAGACCCGATGACGCTGGAGACGCCTGAGCAAGTCGCCGAATTCATCGTGCCGATGTGCGCGCCCGACTGGGCCGAGACCGGCAAGCTCTACGATTACAAGACCCGCACGCTGCAAAGTTTTCGCGCGCCAGCGTAGCGCCGCGGTACTCTTCGTCATTGCGAGGAACGCAAGCGACGAAGCAATCCAGACTGTTTCCGTGCCGCTGGCGGACTACAACTAGCGCATTTTTCGGCGAAGCGGATGCCGGTTCGCGGATCCGAAATGCGCTTGCAACCTATCAGCCGCGGAAACTAATATCGGGAGCGCGTTCACCCCCGCGCACGCGACCTGGAGGAATAGCTGATGCGTCGCGTTCTGCTGGCCCTCGCGATAGGGCTGACTATGATGGCGCTGCCCGGCGTCGTCTTTGCGATCAGCGACGAAGAGACGGCACGCCTTCTCAAGCGCGACGCCAACCGGGGCGACGCCAACGCGCAAGCTCGTCTCGGCTACCTCTACGAAACCGGCGGTAGTGGTCTGGCAAAAGACGAGCGCGAAGCGGCACGCCTCTATAGGCTCGCGGCCGATCAGGGCAACGCCGCGGGACGAAACAATCTCGGCATTTTCTACAAAGACGGCCGTGGCGGCCTCGCCAAAGACGACCGCGAGGCTCTGCGTCTGTTCAGGCTCTCTTCGGATCAGGGCAACGCCTTTGGACAGACGAATCTAGGCGTTTTCTACCGGGACGGCCGCGGCGGCCTCGCCAAGGACGACCGCGAGGCCGCGCGGCTCTTCAAGCTTGCCGCCGACAAGGGCAACGCCGACGCCAGAGTTGATCTCGGCTATTTCTACGCAAACGGCCGCGGCGGGCTAACCAAGGACGACCGCGAGGCCGCGCGGCTCTTCAAGCTCGCCGTCGATCAGGGCAACGCTGGCGCAAGGCTTGCCCTTGGCTATTTCTACGAGACCGGCCGCGGTGACCTTGCCAAAGACGACCGCGAGGCGGCGCGCCTTTACAAGCTCAGCGCCGACCAGGGCAACGCCATTGCACAAAGCAATCTTGGCAATTTCTACGGAAACGGCCGCGGCGGGTTAACCAAGGACGACCGCGAGGCCGCGCGGCTCTTCAAGCTCGCCGCCGATCAGGGCAATACCAGCGCAAGG
>JBATYU010000814.1:0-2001 GCA_049674245.1 Bradyrhizobium sp.
GGCCGGCGCCGACCGGATTGGCCCAGAGAATCCGCGAGCCGTCGGTCGACCAGAGCCAGACCGGAAGCGCGCTTGTTGCATGCACGGCCAACGACGGATCGCTGAAGCCTCGCAACTGGAATTCCGAATGGTTCATTGCCTGGTTGACCGGCCCGATGGCCTGCATGTTGCTCCACGATGGTGTCAGAAGTCGGCGGCCCGACAATGACAGCCTCAACGGGCCGTTACTATCGCCTGCGGCGGGTGGCAGGTCCACGGCCGGGGCGTAACGGCGCTGTCGAAAGCCGCAATAATCTTGACTGCGGCCGAACCTCCTTGGGGCATTTGCGTTGGAGTATCCCGCGGGCCGCGCGACCGGGGTTCACGATCGAGAAACCGGCGAATGCCGCGTCGCACCGGTGAAGTCTTACCGGAGGTGTTGGATTGGGGAGTGAACGACAACAGGAGTAGGACCATGAGCGACGAAGTCCGAGACCGTTTCGAAATCCCGAAGGAAATGCGATCGATGGCGGAGACGGGCCTCGACCAGGCCCGCAAGGCGTTTGAGAAATTCCTCGCCAACGCGGAAGCCGCCGCGGGCTCGATCGAGGAGCAAGGCGCGACCGTTCGCGCCGGCGCCAAGGACATCAACGCCAAGGCGATCGCCTATGCGGAGAAGAACGTGCAGGCCTCGCTCGACCATGCGCAGTCGCTGCTGCACGCCAAGGATCTCGCCGAAATGATGCGGCTGCAAGTCGAATATGTGCAGGCGCAGATGCGTTCGCTCGCGGAGCAGGCGGGCGAAATGGGTCAGATCGCCGCTCGCGCGGCAATGGACGCTGCCAAGCCCAAAATCCGGCTGTGAAGATCTAAATCGGGCAGTCAAGACGGAACGCAGACCCGGCTCAGTCACATATGCGGCATCGCGGGACCGAATTGCGTTGCATTGCACAAAATTGACATTATATGAGTATCGTATGTCGGGTGCCGGACATCGGCATACCCACTGCGCGATCGAGTTGACGTTCCTCGCATCCCGACGCCAGGCGCGCGCAGGGGTAACACCCGGCTTCACCTCAGTCGAAGGACACAACGCCATGGCAAACCCCACCGATCCCTTCTCCGCCTCCATCATTCCCTTTGAAGTACCCGAGCAGATGCGTGCGTTCGCCGAAAAGGGCGTCTCGCAGGCCCGCGACACCTACGCCAAGTTCAAGGATGCCGCCGAAACCCACAACGGCACCATCGAGGCCGTGTTCACGAGCGCCAGCAAGGGCATGAGCACATATTCCGCCAAGCTGATGGAATTCATGAAAGCCAACGCCACCACTTCGCTCGATTTCGCGCAGGAGTTGTTCGGCGTGAAAACGCCTTCGGAGGCACTGGAGCTGTGGACCACCCATACCCGCAAGCAGCTCGAGACGATGACCGCCCAGGCCAAGGAGCTCGCCGAATTGAGCCAGAAGGTCGCGACCGAAACCGTCGAGCCGATCAAGGCCACCGCGTCGAAATATTACAAGCCGGCCGCCTGAAGCTTTTTTGCGCGTATTCGGCCGCAGATAAGTCTACGCAATCGGCGTAAACTTGATTGCGAAGCAAAACCGCTACCCATCCCCGGATCAAGTCCGAGGACGTGCTTTTGCGGAAGACACGGCTACATTTCTCCTGAAAAAAGCCCGGGCCGATTGCCCGGGTTTTGGTTTTGGATCGGCCCGTCCGCGCGTTCGCCCTGGAGGCCGTCCCGGCCTTGCCAAACCAAAGCGTTGCACCTAGTTTCCGGCCGTTCGGCAACCCTTTTTGGGGCCCGACTTGCGGATGCAGTTGTAGCTCAGTTGGTTAGAGCGCCTGTCTGTGGAACAGGAGGTCGGTGGTTCGAGCCCACCCAACTGTACCAAGAAAGTCAGGTACTTAGCCAAAATCGCCGACCCTGATGGACCGCCGTAGCTACCACGCAGCTACCATCACGCGGCGGGGATGTTTGATTGCGGTACAATGTTTGATTGAGACCGGATGACTCTATTG
>JBATYU010000815.1:0-5536 GCA_049674245.1 Bradyrhizobium sp.
GCCCCTTGCCAAGGCCGGTCCGCTTGATGGTTTTCAGGTACTGTTTCGGGATGATCATGTCGGTGTCGACCTTGATGATCTTCAAGGGCGCCGCGACGCCCTCCAGCGTGGTGAACTTGTCCATCGACCGCACTTCTTGGTTGGAATGAATGGAAGAACGTAGCGGCGGAGGTTTATCGTGAATGCGGCCGGCATTAAAGGCCAAATTGCGCAATCCTATTCTGCAGCCGCCTCGATCGCCTCCATGTCGTCGTCGGATAGCCCAAAATGATGGCCGATCTCGTGAATCAGCACGTGGCGGACGATATGGCCCAGCGCCTCGTCATGTTCGGCCCAATAGTCCAGGATCGGCCGACGGTAGAGCCAGACCATGTTGGGCAGCCGCGCGATATCCTCGTTGCTGCGAAACGGCAGGCCTACCCCCACGAACAGGCCGAGCAGGTCGAATTCGCTCTGCGCCCGCATCTCGTCCAAAACCTCGTCGGTCGGGAAATCCTCGACGCGGACGATTACGCCCTCGCACAGGTCGCGAAAACCTCGAGGCAGCCGCTCGAAAATCTCGTGCGCCATGGCCTCCATCTCGGCCAACGAGGGGGCTTTCAGCGTGCTCCACATGCTGCCTGTTTAGCGCGGGTCCCGCATGACTGCATATCGGATTTATGACGAGTTGACGTGGGCTGCGAAAACGGAGACCGTGCGTTCCGACAACGGGTAAGGGTGGGTGTGATGACCGGCTTAAAGACCACGGCAGTATGGATGGCTCTTGTGGGCGTTTTTTTCTCGCCCGCGGCGGGCGCCAACGCGCAAGCTGCGCCGTCCACGATCCGCCTCGCCCAAGCGACGCCGCCGGATACGACTGCACCACACCACTTTCGCAGGCCGCCGACCCGGCTCCGGGTCTATCCGCGCTATTATCGCTATGAGCAATGGCCCGCCGACGTCTATCCGCGCTACGACCCCGGCCCGAACGCGGTGCGAGAATGCAACGCCACTTACGTGCAGGAATTCCGGCCGAGCGGCACCGTCATCGTGCCGCACATGAGCTGCCATTGGCGCCCGGGCTAGCCTTTCCGGGCTAGTCTTTAGTGCCGGCGCACGGCTCCGATCAATCCGGCGCCAACCACCAGCGCCGAGATGCCATAGACCAGAATAGCCATGGTCAACTGGGTGAAGTGAGAAGCGGTGCCCGGACCTGTGCCGGGCCCTTGCGAGGCGAAAGCCGGGTTCGCCCATAGCAAGCCAGCGGCACTTGATGCGGTGCACACTAGGGCCGCCGCGCATTGCGCTAAACGAGACGTTGCCATAACGATCTCCTGTATCGAGCAATTGCGGCAGATACGGACGACAGCCTATGCCGGTTTTGGGAATTGTCGCGGCAAAAGTGTTGTGGTGGTAGACTTGCAGCCGGCGGATCGTGATCTGGGGAGGCGTCAATGATGAAATGGATTGGCGGTGCCGCCGTGGCGGCGTTCATTGTGATATTCGGCGGCCACCTAGGGGCCTGTTTCACGGCGAAGGCGCACGCCGCGGTGCAAAAGCTGCACACCCAAGTTGCCACCGACCTCAGCGCGCGGCACCGGTATCGGCATTATCACCATTATCGTTACGCCTATCTGCCTTATCATTATTATCGGCCTTATCATTATTATTACGCCCCTCCCGGTTACTACTGGACCGGACCATTCGTCTCGTTCGCGCCGTTCTTCGGCTACGGCTGGGATCCATATTGGTGATCGGCTGAAGATCGCTGCGGCGTAAATCCCTTCGCCAGCAGCACGATCGCTTCCGCGCCGGCTTTGCGGTCCTTCGAAATTTCCAGATATTCCGGCGATTCTGCCCAGGCGTGAAAAGCGCCCTCGTCGGGAAACGACATCAGCACCAGCTTGTCGCGATCCCATGTGCCTTCCAGCACTGCAGGGCCTTCGTCGGCAGACAATAGCCGCCCGTTGAATTTCCTGAACACGTCGAAGAAGCGCGCCTGATAGCGATCATAGGCCGCGCGATCCCTCATCTTGAGCTGCACGATCACATAAACGGTCATGCCGGACTTTCTCCCTCTTGCCGCGCCTCGCGGCGTCGCCGCGAGTTGTTCGATACGCGGCGCGCATTCTCGTCTCAATGCGGCGCGCATTCATGGCGCGTTCACCCGTCAATTTTAAGTCAATGCTGGGCGCGATCGCAAACAGCGCGCCGAAGGCAGGCCATTTTCACCGCTGCCGGGTGATCTGGACCCATCACGGCCCGCGCCGCGTCTGCCGCTGGCACCATCGGCACCGCCGGCATCACTGGCGCGGCTATTGGTGAGGGAGGCTCTTGCGCAATCGAGGCGCGCCTGAAAAAACAAAGGCACCCGGTCGGGTGCCTTTGTTTTTTGGCCAAGCGATTGCCACGGCGCTCAATCCCAATTCTTGAATTTCCAGTATTTCAGCTTCCACGGCGTCAGCGTCTCCAGCCGCCACTGCGTCCAGCGGTCCGGCGGCCAATGGCTAAGGCGCGAGGTCTCCTTGATTTCGGTTGGCAGCACGACGCGCTCGGTGAAGCGGCGCCGGTTCTGCCGCGTCGCCTCGCTGATGATATCGACGAATTCGGGCTTGTCGGCCATCACTGGCTCCCTCGCGAGGCGTCACGCCGTTCGCAAGGGGCTAGTTTGCGCCCCACCACTTAACGAGGCGTTTCCAAAACGCTTCGAGCTTGATGGAAGACGGGGTCTTTTATCGTGACGTTATCGCCAGTCCCGGACATCGACGAAGTGGCCGGCGATCGCGGCGGCCGCGGCCATCGCCGGCGAGACGAGATGGGTGCGGCCCTTAAAGCCCTGGCGGCCCTCGAAATTGCGGTTCGAGGTCGAGGCGCAGCGCTCTTCCGGTAATAATTTGTCGGGGTTCATCGCAAGACACATCGAGCAGCCCGGCTCGCGCCACTCGAAGCCGGCCTTGATGAAGATCTTGTCCAGCCCCTCGGCCTCCGCTTGCTCCTTCACGATGCCGGAGCCCGGCACGATCATCGCGTTGACATTGGCGTTGACGGTCTTGCCCTCGGCGATCTTGGCCGCCGCGCGCAAATCCTCGATCCGGCCGTTGGTGCAGGAGCCGATGAAGACGCGGTCGAGCTTGATGTCGGTGATCTTGGTGCCGGCTTTCAGACCCATGTAATTCAGCGCGCGATGCTTTGACAGCCGTTTTGCTTCGTCCTCGATCTTGTCGGGATCGGGCACGAAGCCGGTGATCGATACGACGTCCTCCGGCGAGGTGCCCCAGGTCACGATCGGCGGCAGCTTTGCCGCGTCCAGCCTGATCTCGTGGTCGAAACGTGCGCCGTCGTCGGAGCGCAGCGTTTCCCAATAACGCATCGCCGCGTCCCACGCCTCGCCCTTCGGCGATTTCGGCCGTCCGCGCAGGAAATCGAACGCCTTTTCATCCGGCGCGACCAGGCCGGCGCGCGCGCCGCCCTCGATCGACATGTTGCAGACGGTCATGCGGCCTTCCATCGACAGCGAACGGATCGCCTCGCCGGCATATTCCAGCACATAGCCGGTGCCGCCGGCGGTGCCGATCTCGCCGATGATGGCTAAGATGATGTCCTTGCCGGTAACGCCCTCGGGCAATTTGCCGTCGACGACGGCACGCATGTTTTTGGCTTTCTTCTGGATCAGCGTTTGCGTCGCCAGCACATGCTCAACTTCGGAGGTGCCGATGCCGTGCGCCAGCGCGCCGAATGCGCCGTGGGTCGAGGTGTGGCTGTCGCCGCAGACGATGGTGGTGCCGGGCAGCGTAAAGCCCTGCTCGGGGCCGATCACGTGCACGATGCCCTGCCGCTTGTCGAACTCGCTAAAATATTCGATGCCGAATTCGCGTGCGTTCTCCGCCATCACCCGCATCTGCTCGATGCTTTCCGGATCGGGATTGGGCTTTGAGCGATCGGTGGTCGGGATGTTGTGATCGACCACCGCGAGCGTCTTTTCGGGCGCGCGCACCTTGCGCCCCGTCGCGCGCAGGCCCTCGAAGGCCTGCGGCGAGGTCACTTCATGGACCAGATGGCGGTCGATATAGAGCAGGCAGGTGCCGTCATCGGCCTCGTGAACCAGATGGTCGTTCCAGATCTTGTCGTACAGTGTGGTCGGTTTGGACATGAGCGTCAGCTCCAAGGAAAATTCTGCTTTGAACGTTAAGGCGAATACGCGCGACGAAAGCGAAAGATCGGCGCGGTATCACAGCGCGCGAATGAGTTCCGATGTCGCGGAGGTCGCAAACCGTCCGAAGAAGCGGCCAGGCAGACGCGAGCGATCGTCGATCACGATCGGTGCGACGCGCCGGCACGCGATGCTGGTCTGGTCCAAGGCCATTTGGTTCCTATAGCACATAGGTCTAGAAGCGCGGAAGCACGACGTGCATAGACAGCAATGATGGGGCGCAACAACAAAAAAGCGCGGGGTAAAGCCCGCGTTTTTCGTCAAATCCTAAGGACGCTGCAATTACTCGCCGACGGCGGCGGCGCGGTCCTTCTCGACCACGCGGTCCTGCTTCTCGACGATGCGGGCCGACTTGCCGCGCAGATTGCGCAGATAGTACAGCTTGGCCCGGCGCACCTTGCCGCGGCGCACCACCTTGATCGAGTCGATCATCGGCGACAACACCGGGAACACGCGCTCCACGCCTTCGCCGTAGGAGATCTTGCGCACGGTAAAGCTCTCGTTGAGCCCGCCGCCGGAGCGGCCGATGCAGACGCCTTCATAGGCTTGCACGCGGGTGCGATCGCCCTCCACCACCTTGACGTTGACGATCAGGGTATCGCCGGGCGCGAAGTCCGGAATCGCTTTGCTCGCCGACAGCTTTTCGAATTGCTCTTTTTCGAGCTGCTGAATGAGGTTCATTGAAATCTCCATCGGCGGCGCGCCCAGCCGATGCGGTCTGCGCTTGATCCTGCCGTCACTTCGCGGAATTGGCGCTCGTATAAGGCAAAGGCGGGCGCTTGTCACTAGAGCATGATCCGGAAAAGTCCTGCCGGAGTTACCGGGTTTTTTGGCCCTCTTGGCCACCTTTCGCCGCCCATAAATCCGGCCTGCGGGTCTTGGTCAGGGCCTCGGCCTCCGCTTTGCGCCAGGCGGCGACCTTGGCATGGTCACCGGAGGCGAGGATTTCCGGGATGAGGCGGCCCTCAAAAGCCTGCGGGCGGGTATATTGGGGGTATTCGAGCAAACCGTCGGAAAAGCTCTCGTCCGCGCCTGATTCTTGGCGACCCATCACCCCCGGCAGGAGGCGGACACAGGCGTCGATCAGCGCCAAGGCTGCAAGTTCGCCGCCCGAAAGCACGTAATCGCCGATCGATACCTCCTCGAGGCCCCGGGCCTCGATAACCCGCTGATCGACCCCCTCGAACCGGCCGCAGACGATCAGCGGGCCGGGACCGGAGGCGAGTTCCGCGACTTTGGCTTGGGTCAATGGCCGACCCCGCGGGCTCATCAGGAGCCGCGGGCGGCCGGAAGCGATCTCGGCCACATCGATCGCCGCCGCCAGCACGTCGGCGCGCAGCACCATGC
>JBATYU010000816.1:0-2488 GCA_049674245.1 Bradyrhizobium sp.
CACCGCACCAGCACGTTCCGAAACTGCCAGGGATCGGACGCGTCGATGTCTTCCGGAAACAGGCCGGGACGGTCTGACAGCGGCGTCCAGTCGGTATAAAAACCTTTCACCGGGCCGAGATAGGGCATCTGGATTTCGAGGCAGCGGCGGAAATCCATCTCGTCGGCCTCGACGATGCCTTGATCCGGATTTTCCAGCGCCCACACCATGCCGGCAAGCACGGCAGAGGACACCTGCATGCCGGTGGCGTTCTGGTAAGGCGCGATGGCGCGCGTCTCCTCGATCGAAAGCTGCGAGCCGTACCAATAGGCGTTCTTGGCATGCCCGTAGACCAGCACGCCGAGCTCGTCGATGCCGTCCTCGATTTCGTTGTCATCCAGAATGTGCCATTTCGGCTGCATCTTGCCGGTGGCGCCGAACATCTCGTGCAGCGACAGCACCGCGTCGTTGGCCGGGTGATAGGCGTAATGGCAGGTCGGGCGGTAGATCACCCGCTGGCCGTCGCGCACCGTGAAATAATCGGCGATCGAGATCGACTCGTTGTGGGTGACCAGGAAGCCATATTGCGCGCCCGGTGTCGGACACCAGGAGCGCACGCGGGTGTTGGCGCCGGGCTGCTGCAGATAGATCGCAGCCCCACAGCCGTCGGGGTGGGTGCGGCCATTGTCCGGCATCCATGTCTCATGCGTGCCCCAGCCGAGTTCGGCCGGCTGCATGCCCTCGGACACAAAGCCTTCCACCGACCAGGTGTTGACGAACACGCTCATGGGCTTCGGCCGCTTGGAGCGCTGGGTGTCGCGCTCGGCGATATGGATGCCCTTGACGCCGAGCTTGTGGGCGAGCTGGCCCCAGCCTTCCCGGCTCTTCGGCTCGTTGAATGGCGTATGGGTGTCGCGCGCGATGTCGAGCAGCGCCTGCTTGACGAACCACGACACCATGCCGGGATTGGCGCCGCAGGTGGACACCGCCGTCGGGCCGCCCGGGCTCTTGTGCTTTGCCGCGAGCAGGGTCTCGCGCAGCGCATAATTCGAGCGCTTCTCAGTGTCGATATTCTTGTCGAAATAGAAGCCGAGCCACGGCTCGACGACGGTGTCGATATAAAGCGCGCCGATCTCCCGGCACAGCGTCATGATGTCGACCGAGGAGGTGTCGACCGACAAATTGACGCAAAAGCCCTGGCCGCCGCCGGCGGTCAATAGCGGCACCAAGAGCTCGCGGTAATTGTCGCGCGTCACGCCCTCTTTGATGAAGCGCACGCCGTGCTGTTTGGCGATTTCGCCGTCCTCATGCGGATCGATGATGACGAAGCGCGATTTGTCGTAGGAAAAATGCCGCTCGATCAGCGGTAGCGTCCCTTTGCCGATCGAACCAAAGCCGATCATGACAATGGGGCCGGAAATTTTCGCGTGGATCTGCGCGGCGGGGCTCATGCGTGGGGTCTCCGGAAAACAGCTATTTGTCGGGAAGGATAAAGGGATCAGGCGGTACGTCGCTTCGCGGTCACTTCGACCTCGACCTTCATCTCGGGCCTCAGCAGCCCGGCGACGACCAGCAGCGTTGCGGCCGGCCTGATATCGCCAAGCCTTTCGCCGCAGACCGCGAGTACCGCGTCGGCATCCTTGGCGTCGGTGACGTAATAGGTTGCGCGGACGATATCGGCCATCGCAAAACCGCCATCCTTCAACGCCGCTTCGATGGTCTTGAAGCAGTTCCGTGTCTGGCCCGTGACATCGGTCGGCATGACCATGGTGGCGTAGTCGTAGCCGGTGGTGCCGGCGACGAACGCGAAATCACCGTCGACGACGGCGCGGCTGAAGCCGGCGGCTTTTTCGAAAGGCGAGCCGGTGGAAATGAGACGGCGGGACATTTGGCACCTCAGTTTAGGTTTTCGCGCGAAGTTTACGGGCTTTCCGGCGCTGCGCGAAAGCCCTTCGCTATATCAGGGCGAACGCCTTGTCACGTCGGAGGACGCAGGCGGGGTCGAGCCCCATCGGCGCACGAAGATGTCCCTGACGATCATGACGCTCAGCATGATCAACAGGATCGTGGTGACGGTGCTGCGCAGGCGCAAGCGCGCGGCATCGCGCTTGGTCGGGAGGTTTTCCGGCATGATGGTGAGCCGCTTAGGCTGCGCGCGGGACGGCGCGCAGCGCCTTTTTGGCCCGCGTTGCCGCAATTTTCGGTAGTGATGGCGCGCCAGTCGACACGATCATGCCCCAGGCGCCGTCGAGCGCGCCCTCGGATAGCTCGAGGCCGAGCAGGCGGTCGCGCTCGAATGGGCCGGGCAGCGACAATTCGCCGGTCTTGGCCGTCGAAAAGCCGAAGCGGTCGTAGTAGGGCGCATCCCCAAGCAGGAGAACCGCGCGATGGCCACGCGCCTTCGCCGCTGCGAGCGCGCGGGTAATCAGCGCAGCCCCGACGCCGAGCTTGCGGCGGGTTTCATCTACTGCCAGCGGGCCGAGCATGAGCGCTCGCGCACCCCCGGCGC
>JBATYU010000817.1:0-10923 GCA_049674245.1 Bradyrhizobium sp.
GGACCGGCTCATGATCCGCGGCAAAATAGCAGGCAATCCCGGTGCCGAAGGCGACGGACACCCACGGCAATAGCCGGCCGGCGCCGGCTTCGGCGCGAGCCCAGCTGCGCAAGGTCTCGATGAAGGGCGACCAGACACCAAAGCCTGTCGGCCCATACAAGCCGGCCTGCGCGGCGCCACGCGGCGGCCAGGTCCCCGCGATGCCCTGCGTCCGGCCGCTACTCCTGCCCGGCTCCGCCATGCAGTTACACCATACGATAGCTTAGCTTCTTGTCAGCCTATCGGTACGTGCAATCGCCGCGATAGCGGAACGGATACAGAATAGACCGGAAAATATAGCGCACAATATCGGTCAGGACCGAAGAAGCGCTACGCGCGGAAGGTATCGGGCGGAACTGGCAGCCGCGTCGCCGGCTTTTCAACCTGCGGCTCGATCAAGCGGGTCTTTCGCACGCCGGACAGCGTGTGTTTGCGCGGGCTCGTCTCGGCCGCATTGGCGAAAAAGACCGCCGCCAGCAATGCCGTAAGCGCAACGACGGTGAGCTTCTTCATTCGACCCTCCGTTGTTTTGGATGATCTCAGAGTGCGCCAAATCAAGCCAGCGGCCCGTGAGCCAGATCACAATGGCGGGCACGACCTTCGCCCGGCGTTAACTCTTACTAACGGCCCTGCGACTAACATTGCCGAATCAATCGGGGGCCTGGCCATGCCGCGCAGGATGATGCTGTCCGCTTTCGCAATCGCGCTCTCCGCAATGGCCGCTGACGCCGCCGACCTGCCGACCCAGAGCCGGCTGGGAGCGATCTTTGCAGAACCTGCCGAGGTTCATCCCACCGCCTACCGGGCATCAGAATATTCGGCGCCGATCATCTCGTACAATCTGCTGCCAAACCCCCTGTGGAATCGTGGCACCTACAATTACGGTTCGTCGTGGTCATACTATTACCCCGGCCCATATTACGGCGGGCCCTATGTTTCCTACGCCGTCCGTCTGCCCTATGTCTGCGGGCTTTACGGTTATTGCGAATAGCGCCGCAGAGACCGGCCTAGGCTTGCTGGCTTTTCGACGGAGGCTCGGCTGTCACCCCTTCGCTCCCCAAACTTTGTCGAGCACAAGCTTGATTTGGTGCTGGCATTGCCGACCATGTCTTTGCGTTCGAACGGGATTGCAGTCTTTCACAAGGGCATTGCAGAGCCACCTCGAAGGTGAAATCTTGTGGCTCTAGCATCCCGCTGGTCCGCCTTGACCCGTTTCCGCCGACCTTGACCATAATAGATTGATTCATGTGGACAAAAATCGCAGCGCTCGCGTTCCTTTTGGCGACGTCGCCGATGATTGCCGTCGCCGCCGTCCCTGAGGCGACCGCAGAATTCCTGGCGTTCTGCAGGAGTGACGCGAAGGGATGTCAAGATGAGATTCACAGAATTTACGTCGCATCGAAGTCCGCGGAGCCGGGCGAGATCTGCGCCACGAAGACACAGCTCAAGGATCGAGCGGCTCTGCGCAACGCCATCACGGATTGGATGGCCAACCGTCCCAACCTGTCCCTCCTCCCGACGGAAGATAGTGTCACCGAGGCGTTCAAAGCCGTCTACCCCTGCCGCTGAAGAGGAGCACTCGTCGCGCGAGCAGTGGATACATCAGCCCTTAGCCCCGACTTCCCTGGCAAACGTATCGCGCAGGCCGATGGTTCGGTTGAACACCGGACGCTCCAGCGTCGAATCCGGATCGCGCACGAAATAGCCCTGCCGCTCGAACTGCACGACGTCGTTTGAATTGGCTTCCGCGATCGCGGGCTCGACCCGCGCGTCCGGTAAAATCTCCAACGACTGCGGATTGAGATCGCCGGCGAAATTGGCGGCGTCGGGATTGGGCTTTGTGAAAAGCTGATTGTAGAGGCGGATTTCGGCCGGCCCCGACTGCGCCGCCGAAAGCCAGTGCATGGTCGCCTTGACCTTGCGCCCGTCGGGCGCGTTGCCGCCGCGGGTCGCAGGATCGTAGCTGCAGCGCAGCTCGACGACCTCGCCGGCGGCGTCCTTCACGACATCGTGGCATTTGATGAAATAAGCGTAGCGCAGCCGCACTTCGTTGCCCGGCGAAAGCCGGAAGAATTTTTTTGGCGGATTTTCCATGAAATCGTCGCGCTCGATGTAGAGCTCGCGGCCGAACGCTATTGTTCGCGTGCCTGCCGCGGGATCGTCGGGATGATTGACCGCTTCGAGCACCTCGAGCTTGCCTTCCGGATAATTCTCGATCACGACCTTCAAGGGCCGCAGCACCGCCATGCGCCGCAGCGCGGTGCGATTGAGTTCCTCGCGGATGCAGAACTCCAGCATGCCGACATCGACCACGCTGTTGGCTTTCGCAACCCCGATGCGCTTGACGAATTCGCGGATCGCCGCCGGCGGCACGCCGCGCCGCTTCAATCCGGCAATGGTCGGCATCCGCGGATCGTCCCAGCCAAAGACATGGCCGCCGCGGACAAGCTCGGTCAGTACGCGCTTCGACAGCAGCGTGTAGGTCAGATTGAGACGGGCGAATTCGTACTGATGCGGCCTTGAGGGCACCGGCAGCTTGTCGAGCAGCCAATCGTAGAGCGGCCGGTGGTCCTCGAATTCCAGCGTGCAGATCGAGTGCGTGACGCCTTCAATTGCGTCCGACTGCCCATGCGCGTAGTCGTAGCTCGGATAGATCGACCATTTGTCGCCGGTGCGCGGGTGGGTGGCGTGCAGGATGCGATACAGCACGGGATCGCGCAGGTTGATGTTGCCCGACGCCATATCGATTTTTGCGCGCAGCACCCGCGCCCCGTTCGGAAACTCGCCCGCCTTCATGCGGCGGAACAGATCGAGGTTTTCCGCAACCGGCCGCGCGCGGAACGGGCTGTCCTTGCCGGGCTCGGTCAGCGTGCCGCGGTTGATGCGAATCTGTTCCTGCGACTGGTCGTCGACATAGGCAAGGCTAGCGCCAATAAGGCCTTCCGCCCATTCGTACAGGCGCTCAAAGTAGTCGGAGGCATAGAGCGGCTCGCCCGCCCATTGATAGCCGAGCCAGCGCACGTCGGCCTGGATGGAATCGATATATTCCTGCTCTTCCTTGGTCGGATTGGTGTCGTCGAAGCGCAAATTGCAGCGCCCTGCAAATTCCTGCGCGATGCCGAAATTGAGCGCGATCGATTTGGCATGACCGATATGCAGATAGCCGTTCGGTTCCGGGGGAAACCGGGTCACGATCTCTTTGTGCCTGTGCTGATCGAGATCGGCCTGGACGATGTCGCGAATGAAATCGCGCCCCGCCTCGGCCGCCACCGTTTCTGTCGTCATTCTCAATTCCTGATCGGATTGACGTCGACGTTCTGCCAAATCCGCAAGGTCCAGCCAAGGTCTGCTTAACAACAAGGCCTGCTTAACAACAAGGCCTGCTTGCAAGGCCCTCGTAAGGCTGTAGTTATGCACGGTTCCTGCTATACACCACCGCTTCCCAACGCCTTCCAACCGGCCAATGACTGAACCCATCGTCACGCGCTTTGCCCCCTCGCCGACCGGCTTCCTCCATATCGGAGGCGCCCGCACGGCGCTGTTCAACTGGCTCTATGCAAAAAAGCTCGGCGGCAAGATGCTGTTGCGGATCGAGGACACCGACCGGGAGCGATCGACCAAGGAGGCGGTCGCCGCCATTCTGGACGGGCTGAAATGGCTCGAGCTCGACTGGGACGGCGACGTCATCTACCAGTTCAGCCGCGCCGCGCGCCATCGCGAGGTCGCCGAGCAACTGCTCGCCGGCGGCAAGGCCTATCGCTGCTACGCCACGTCGGAACAACTGACCGCGATGCGCGAGAAGGCCCGCGCCGAGGGGCGCACACGGCTCTACGACGGGATGTGGCGCGACCGCGACCCGTCGGAAGCCCCAAACAGCATCAAGCCGACCATCCGCCTCCGCGCGCCGCTGACCGGCGAGACCGTGATCGAGGATCAGGTGCAGGGCCGCGTGGTCTGGCAGAACGAGAACCTCGACGATCTCGTGCTGCTGCGCGGCGACGGCAACCCGACCTACATGCTCGCCGTCGTGGTCGACGATCACGACATGGGCGTCACCCACGTCATCCGAGGCGACGATCATTTGATCAACGCCGCGCGCCAGAAGCAGATCTACGACGCGCTGGAATGGCCGCTTCCCAGCATGTCGCATATTCCGCTGATCCATGGGCCGGACGGCTCGAAACTGTCGAAGCGTCACGGGGCTTTGGGCGTCGATGCCTATCGCGCGATGGGATATCTGCCGGCAGCGCTACGCAATTATCTGGTCCGGCTGGGCTGGAGCCACGGCGACCAGGAGATCTTTTCCACCGAGGAGATGATCGCAGCGTTCGACCTGTCAGGCATCGGCCGTTCCGCCGCCCGGTTCGATTTCGCCAAGCTGGAAAATCTCAACGGGCACTACATCCGCAATTCAGACGATCAATCTCTCGTGACAATGCTTGAGGGTGTACTGGACTTTGTTCCCCAAGGCGCCGATCTCAAGGCCAGGCTGAATGCCACCACGCGCGCGCAGTTGCTGCAGGCCATGCCGAGCCTGAAGGAGCGGGCCAAGACCCTGATCGAGCTGATCGACGCCTCTTATTTCATTTTCGCCGACCGCCCGCTTGAACTGGAGGCAAAAGCGGCAGTTCTGCTGACGCCGGAAACCCGCGAATTGATCGGCAGGCTCCGTCAGGCGCTTGAAACTGTCATGCCCTGGAGCGTTCAGACCACGGAAGCGGCCATGCGCGCGTTTGCGGACGCCAACAACCTCAAGCTTGGCGCCGTTGCCCAGCCGCTGCGCGTGGCGCTCACCGGGCGCACGACCTCGCCGGGAATATTCGAAGTGCTGGCGGTGTTGGGGCGGGAGGAATGCTTGGCCCGGCTTGCCGATCAGGCGGGGTAACGGCTCGCTGCGCGCTCGATACGGCGAACGTCGGATACGCGACACTGGCAAGCGTCCATCTTGCAGTGCACACGGCAATAAGATACGCATTTGGACAACCGCTTGTAGACACACCAGTCCGCCTCGCCACTTCTTGATTGGGCGCAAAGGAAGGGTGCGGTTCCTCGCAACGACTTCATCGGGGATTTCACCATGGACGCAAAATCCACCAACCAAATCGCAACGCTGACGGTCGGCAACAAGACCTACGATTTCCCGATTTTGCACGGCACCGTCGGGCCCGACGTCATCGACATCGCCAAGCTCTACGCCCAGTCCGGGATGTTCACCTACGACCCCGGCTTCACCTCCACCGGCAGTTGCCAGTCCAAGATCACCTATATCGATGGCGACGCCGGCGTTCTGGAATACCGCGGCTATCCGATCGAGCAGATCGCCGAACACGGCGACTTCCTGGAAACCTGTTACCTCCTGCTCTACGGGGAGCTGCCGACCAAGGCGCAGAAGGAAGACTTCGACAGCCGCGTGATCCATCACACCATGGTCCACGAGCAGATGGCGCGGTTCTTCCAGGGTTTCCGCCGCGACGCCCATCCGATGGCGATCATGGTGGCAGCCGTCGGCGCACTGGCCGCGTTCTACCACGACTCCACCGACATCAACGACCCGCAGCAGCGGATGATCGCCTCGATGCGGATGATCGCGAAGGTCCCGACGCTGGCGGCGATGGCCTACAAATACACCATCGGCCAGCCTTTCGTGTATCCCAAGAACTCGCTCTCCTTTGCCGAGAATTTCCTGCATATGTGCTTCGCGGTGCCGTGCGAGGAGTACAAGATCAATCCGGTTCTGGCCAACGCGCTCGACAAGATCTTCATCCTGCATGCCGACCACGAGCAGAACGCGTCGACCTCGACCGTGCGCATCGCCGGCTCCTCCGGCGCCAACCCGTTCGCCTGCATCGCCGCCGGCATCGCCTGCCTGTGGGGTCCGGCGCATGGCGGCGCCAATGAGGCGGCGCTCGCCATGCTCGCCGAGATCGGCACGGCCGACAAGATCCCCGACTTCATCAAGAGAGCGAAGGACAAGAACAGCGACGTCCGGCTGATGGGTTTTGGACATCGCGTCTACAAGAATTACGATCCGCGCGCCAAGATCATGCAGAGGATGTGTCACGCGGTGCTGGCGGAAACCGGCCATGACGACGATCCGATGCTCAAGGTCGCGCTGGAGCTGGAGAAGATCGCGCTGCACGACGAGTATTTCATCGAGCGCAAGCTCTATCCGAACGTCGACTTCTATTCGGGCATCACGCTCAAGGCGATGGGCTTCCCGACCTCGATGTTCACCGTGCTGTTCGCGGTCGCGCGCACCGTCGGCTGGATCAGCCAGTGGAGCGAGATGATCGAAGACCCGCACCAGAAGATCGGCCGACCGCGCCAGCTTTATACCGGCGTCACCCACCGCGATTACGTCGAGATCGAGAAGCGCAAGTAAGGGCCGCTAGACTGTAGGGTGGGCAAAGCGAAGCGTGCCCACCACGTCACACCCATTCGTTCAAGACGGTGGGCACGGCGCGATAGACGCGCCTTTGCCCACCCTACCCCATCTTAGCGGCGGGACTTCCGCATCGTCGCCAGCACGATGTCGGCCGCCCGCACGCCCGGCGACCGGTTGCCGGTCGACATGATGCTGTCGAGCTTTGCAAAGGCCTCGAGCTGACGCCGGCGCAAAGGAGACTCCGTCAGCGCGTCGCGCAAGCCGCCCGCCAGCTTTTCCGGTGTGCAGTCCTGCTGGATGAATTCGGGCACGACATTTTCGCCGACCACCAGGTTGGCCAGGATGACCGAGTTCACCTGGATCATTGTTTGCAAGACCCAAGCCTCCACGGCGTCCGCTCTGTAGGCGGCGACCATCGGCACGCCAGCGAGCGCGAGCTCGAGCGTCACGGTGCCGGATTTGGCAAGTGCTGCGTGGGCGATCCGGAACGCCGCCCGTTTTTCCGTCTCACCGACCACGACCCGCGGCTCGACCGGCCAGCCCTTGACGCCGTCCCGCACCGCCTGCTCCAGATGCGGCATGGTCGGAAGGATCAGTTCGAACGGGATATCTTGCGCGCGCAACTGGCCGAGCGCCGCGCCAAACACCTCCAAATGATGCCTGATTTCGCTGCGGCGGCTTCCCGGCAGCACCAGCAAGACCGGCGGGCTAGCGTCCCGGCGCGCTTGTTCGGCGGCGTTGGGGCGAAGCGTGACGAGCTGCTCGATGAGGGGATGGCCGACATAACTGCAAGGCGGACCGCGCAGCCTGCGATAGGCCGCCGGCTCGAACGGCAACAGCGCCAGGACGTGGTCGACATAGGTGACCATCGCGCGCGCCCGCCCGGGACGCCATGCCCAGACTGACGGCGATACATAGTCGACGATCGGAATCGAGGAATCGCGCGCGCGGACGCGCCGCGCCACGCGATGGGTGAAATCGGGGCTGTCGATGATCACGAGAATATCGGGCGCCGCATCGGTGACCGCGGTGGCGGTTTGCCGGATCAGCCGCAGGACCTTCGGCAATTGCTTTACGACCGCCGCAAGCCCCATGATCGACAGTTCCTCGATCGGAAACCGCGAGGTCATCCCCTCGCCCGCCATGGCACGGCCGCCGACGCCCTCGAACTGAACGGCATCGCCGAGACGCTGGCGCAAGATCTTCATCAGGCCGGCGCCGAGCCGATCGCCCGATTCCTCGGTCGCGATCAAAAATATTTTTCGCGCGACACCGCCGCTTGTTCGAGTCTGCATCACCGGTGTCCCCACGCTAACATTCGCATCCCGTTGCAGCCGTTTTCTTGCGAATGCTAGCGCGAAAGGGACATTGGCAAATACAATCGCTTGTTGTGCGGTTTGGATTTCGCATTGACGATCAGCGGATACACCGATGCGAATGTCCGACCCACGGCACTATCGCAAACCGATCAAGAACAGTCCGGCGGCGTCCGCCGTCTCGATCATGGCCTGTGGTTCGGCAACGATCGTGTTGCCGGCCAAGACCGCAATCCCGGCGAGTTCCGCCTTGACCGCGCCCTCGACGGTTCGCGGGCCGATGGCCGGAAGGTCGAAGCGCAAATCCTGTCCGCGCTTGGGCAGCTTCACGAGCACGCCGCGGCGGGAAGCGGAGCGGATCCGGCCTTGCTCGCGCAGCCGCGCTATCCGCGCCAGCAAGGCGTCGGTGCCCTCGATATCTTCCACCGCGACCACGTGGCCGTCGATCACGACGACAGCCTGACCGATGTCGAAAGGACTAAGCGCGGAAAGCGCCTCACGCCCTTTTGCGATATCTGCGGCCGCATTGGTATCCGGCGCGGCGCGCGTCAGGGAGCCCACGGGCGCCAGCAGATCCGGCGCAACATCGCTGATCCCGACCATCCGAAAGCCGTCGCGCTCGAGAATACGGCCGATGCCGGAGAGCAGGTGATCATCGCCGCCGCGAAAAGCCGCGAGCACGTGGCTGATCACCCGAACCGTGCCCCAATCCAGTCGGATCTCTGACAATGCCGGCCGCACCAGCGTGCCGATGAACATCAGGTCGCGGCAGCCCTCGCTGCGAAACAGCTTTACCGCCCGCCCGATTTGACCGACCGATATCCAGTGATGGCGAAAGCGTTCGACCGGGCCGGGATCGCAGCTGCCTTTCAGCGCAAACAGCACGGAATCGATACCGCGTGCGTTTAAGGAATCGGCGACCGCGAACGGCATCGCCCCACCTGCCGCGATCAGGCCCACCGGTGATGCGACCTCCAAAGCCTTGTCGGTCATCGCGCTCTCATCAATGCCGGCTTGCGGTCGCCGGCCGGAAGACAGAGCGCGCGGTGCTTGGCGTCGCGGATAAAGGTGAGGATTTCGGCGATCGCGGGATCCTCGCCCGCCATCGGCTGCACCTCGATCAGCCGTTCGGCGAAGATACCGGACCCGTGAAACAGTTTTTTATAGAACGCGCGAACGGTTAGGAGCCGCGCCTTGGTGAACTTGCGGCGCCTCATGCCGACAACATTAAGGCCTTCGAGGGTCGCATATTGGCCGTTGACCAGCCCGAACGGAATGACGTCGCCGCGCACGCCGCAAATTCCGCCAACCATCACCTGCGGCCCGATCCGGGTGAACTGATGCACCGCCGACAGTCCGCCGATGAAGACAAAGTCACCGATCTCGCAATGACCGCCGAGCGTGGTTGAAGTTGCGAAAATCACGTCATTGCCGACCTGGCAGTCATGCCCGACATGGCTGGCATTCATGAAATAGCCGCGGTCGCCAACCCGGGTAATGCCGCCGCCGGCGACCGTGCCGGCGTTCATGGTGACGGATTCGCGCAAGGTGCAGCGCGCTCCGATCTGAAGCCTCGTGAGTTCGCCGCGATAGTTCAGCGATTGCGGCGGAGTGCCCAGCGAGACAAACGGATAGATCGTGCAGCCGTCGCCGATGGTCGTTTGCGCCGTGATGTGTACGTGCGCGATCAGCTTGCAGTGGGCGCCGATCACGACATTGGGACCGATGATGCAGTACGGACCGATCGTCGTGCCCTCGCCGATCACAGCGCCATCCTCAACCCGCGCGGCGGGATCGATCATGCTCATCGAATGCTCCGACCTGTCCGTTCATTTGTAGGCGGATGTACTTGATTTTGCGGTGGTTAGCGCGCGATACCGGAACTGTCCAGTGACAGATGGTTACGCTGCATGTCGATCATGGCGGCCGGCCCGATGGTTCGTTAATCAGCGGACCGATCTCATTCGATCACCTCGTCCGCCCGGGCAAGCAATGTCGGCGGCATCTCGATGCCGAGGGTTTTGGCGGTCTTCAGATTGAGCACCAGATCGTATTTCGATGCCTGCTCGACCGGTAGATCAGCCGGCTTTTCGCCCTTGAGAATCTTGTCGATATAAGTGGCGGCATGGCCGTACATATAGTTGAAGTCCGCGCCGTAGCTCATCAGGCCGCCTGCCCGGACGTTGTCCTTGTTGCCAAACATTCCGGGCAACCGGTATTTCAGGCCGAGTTCGGCCAGCGCGACGGGCTGCGAGTTGGTCAGCGGCGACGTAGGAACAAGAAAAGCCGCTACCTGTTCGCGCGCCATTGCTGCAAAAGACGGCTCGAAATCCTCGATCGTGCGCATCGGAATCACCGAGAGCTGAATTCCAAGCGTTTTGCCGGCTGCTTCGACTTCTTCAACGACCTTGGCATGCGAGGGCGTGGTGGGATTCCAGAGCACGCCGAAACGAACGGCGCCAGGTATCGCCTGTTTCAAAATCTCCAGGCTCTTGGCGGCAAGCTCGGTGAGAACCATCGAAACGCCTGTAATATTTCCGCCAGGATGCGCCAGGCTCGCGACGTGCCCCGTGCCCACGGGATCGGCGTGCTGGGTAAACACGATCGGGATGGTCCTTGTTGCCTTCCGCGCCGGTTCTACTTGCGTGGAGGCGGGAGCCACGATGATATCGACATTTTCCCGAACCAGCGCTTCGGCAAGCTTCAGTGTTTCGGCCGAATCCGTCGCCCATCGGAAATCAAAAACAAGGTTCTTGCCCTCGACGTAACCGAGTGTGCGCAAGCCTTCGCGCAGCGCATTGACTTCGCCGGACCACGCAGACGCGGGAGCGAGACCGAGAAACCCGATTTTCGCGATTTTCGCGGAGGCCTGAGCCCACGCGCCCATCGGCCACAAGGGAGCACTTGCGATTGCGAGAAATTCGCGCCGCTTCATTGAAGGCTCTCAAATCATTGGCCGGCCGATACTGATCGGCGCTTCGTTCAATCCGTCAGCATCGCCCCGACATCGGCCTCCGCGACGATCGCGCCGTTCACCTTGGCCTCACCGTGGAACCACCACATGGTCTTGCGCCGGCCGATCCTGCGCATGTGATATTCGATGATATCGCCGGGCAACACTGGTTTGCGAAACTTGCACTTGTCGATGGTGAGAAAATAAACCGCGCGCGGCTTCTCGGTGCC
>JBATYU010000818.1:0-8505 GCA_049674245.1 Bradyrhizobium sp.
ATCTTCCTGTTACTGGCCCCTGAAGGGGCCGGCGCCGATCACCTCAAGGCGCTGGCACGAATCGCGCGGCTGTTGCGCGACCAGGATGTCGCCAAGAAGCTGCGCGCCTCGCGCGACGCCCAGGCGATCTATTCGGTGCTGGCGCTGCCGCCGGCGAGCGCGGCGTAGACTCCATAGCGTCATTGCCCGGCATAGCAGTCCGCCCTTCGCAGACCGCGTGAACTTGTCTGCGCTCCCGGTAATCGGTCAGTTTTGAAAAGAGCTTTTGAGAGTGCGATGAATACGCGGGTCAAGCCCGCGTACGACATCGTCATCAGGTTCGTTCACAGCAAGCGAGTGCTGTGACGGCAGCATCACCGGCGCTCAGTGCACGCTGACGGCCTGCAGCTCGTTGCTCCAGGCATTGGCGATCGCAGCCTCGCGGCTGTCGGTCAGCATGATCGGCGTGCCGTCGGCGGCGTGAAGCGCGAACAGCTTCAACCCCGGCGCGATCTTCGGCGCCTGGGGAAACAGCCCCGGCACGTCCTCGGAGCGGATCTGCTTCACATAGGCGATGTGGCCCTCGCCCAGGCTCGCCAGCGCCTCCGGTGAGACGCTCGTCGGTTCATACACAACATTACCTTCGGTCATGGTCTCGACTCCTCTGTGAGACTAAGCGGTCGAGTCCGCTACTCGTTCCATTATTCGTGTTCATTGATAGCAATTGTCTTAACGATCTTTTCCGGCTCAGGCCGGGCGAGGTCGATCGACAACAGCCCGTTCTTCAAATCCGCGCCCAGCACCTGCATCCCCTCGGCCAGCACAAAGGTGCGCTGGAAGTGGCGCGCGGCGATGCCGCGATGGATGTATTGACGGGCCTTGTCGTCCTGCTGGCGGCCGCGAATCACGAGCTGGTTTTCCTCAATGGTTACATCGAGTTGGTCACGGGTAAATCCCGCCACCGCCAGCGTGATGCGCAACCGTTCGGGTTGGCCGTTGGAACGGTCGCACCTCTCGATATTGTAGGGAGGGTAACCGTCGGCGCCTTTGACGACGCGATCGAGCACGCGCTCGATTTCGTCAAATCCAAGAAGGAACGGACTCGATAGCGAAGGAACACGAGACCTAGTTTACAAAGTCCTCTCGAAGCGACTTTGAAGTTTCAGGGCCCTTGCGGCACCCCTCGGCGACCAATATGGGCATGTTTTCAGGGGTTTCAAGCATCCCGGAACCGGTCTGGAACCCTATGGATCGATCCGTTTTCGGCCGTCGGCCGAAAACAGATGCAACTTTTCGGAAGGCGCGGTCGCCCTGATTCGCTCGCCGATTGCGGGCCCGCTCTGCCCGGGGATGCGGACCAGGATTTCTCCCGGCGGCAATTCTCCGGGCTTCGCACTGACTGTCGGCGTATCGCGCTGCTGCGCCCGCACGCCGTAGATATAGGTCTCGGCGCCGACCCGCTCGATCGCTTCCACGTTGAGATCGAGCACGATACCGCCGGCGGGCGCAGCGTCATTCGACATCAGAAGGTCCTCAGGCCGGATTCCGAGGATGCCGGCCTCTACGCCTGCGGCCTCAAGGTTGAAGTCGGAATCGGGCAGCCGAATCAGGTTCATCGGCGGCGCGCCGATGAAGGAGGCGACGAAGGTGGTCGCAGGCTTCTGGTAGATGGTGAGCGGGTTGCCGATCTGCTCGACCTGGCCGCCATTCATCACCACGAGAATGTCGGCGAGTGTCATCGCCTCGAGTTGGTCGTGGGTGACGTAGATCGAGGTGGTCTGCAATCGCCGCTGCAATTTGCGGATCTCGACCCGCATCGCGATGCGCAGCTTGGCGTCGAGATTGGATAGCGGCTCGTCGAACAGAAAAACCTTCGGCTGCCGCACGATGGCGCGCCCCATCGCCACGCGCTGGCGCTGGCCGCCGGAGAGCTGCCGCGGCTTGCGGTCCAGCATCGGGCCGATTTCGAGAATCCGCGCGGCTTCCTGGACGCGGCTATCGATCTCTCCCTTCGGCATGCCGCGATTGCGCAGGCCGTAGGCCATGTTGTTGTAGACGCTCATATGCGGATAGAGCGCGTAGTTCTGAAACACCATGGCGATATCGCGGTCGGCCGGTTCGATCTGGTTGACGATGCGCCCGCCGATGTCGATCTCGCCGCCGGTGACGGTCTCGAGCCCCGCGACCATCCGCAATAGCGTGGACTTGCCGCAGCCGGAGGGACCGACCAGCACGCAGAACTGGCCGTCGTCGACTTCGAAGCTGATCCCCTTGATGGCCTTGACGCCGCCGGGATAGGTCTTCTGGACATTGCGTAGCGCGACGTTAGCCATTGGGGCTACCGGTGTGCCGAGAACAGGGTGGTGGCGAATAGCGAATAGCGAATAGCGAATAAGGAAGGGGAGCATTTTCATTCCGGCGCTCTATTCGCCATTCGCTATTCGCTACTCGCATCTTCACTTCTCCGTCTCCACCAGTCCGCGTACAAACAATTTCTGCATCACCACGACCACAAACACCGGCGGCAGCATCGCCAGCACCGCGGTCGCCATCACCACGGGCCATTCGGTCAAGGCGTCGGTGGTGGTGATCATCTTGCGAATGCCGATCTGGATGGTCTGCATGTCGTCGCGCGTGGTGATCAAAAGCGGCCAGAGGTACTGATTCCAGCCCAGGATGAACAGGATCACGAACAGCGCCGCCATGTTGGTGCGCGACAACGGCAACAGCGTATCCCAGAAGAAACGAAACGGTCCGGCGCCGTCGATGCGCGAAGCCTCCAGCAATTCTTCCGGGACGGTCATGAAGAACTGCCGGAACAAAAGGGTTGCGGTGGCCGACGCGATCAGCGGTAGTGCAAGGCCGGCGTAACTATCGAGTAAATGCAAATCGGCGACGATCTTGTAGGTCGGATAGATGCGCACCTCGACCGGCAGCATCAGCGTGATGAAGATGATCCAGAAGATCGGCATCCGGAACGGAAAGCGAAAATAAACGATCGCATAGGCGGAGATGATCGAGATCGCGATCTTGCCGAGCGCGATCAGCATCGCCATCACGAATGAGTTGAACAGCATGGTGCCGACCGGCTCGCGCGTCGAGCCGCTGCTGCCGACAAAGATCGTCTTGTAATAGGTCTCCAGAAAATGCCCGCCGGGCAACAGCGACATCTGTCCGTTGGCGATCAGCGCGTTGTCTTGGGTGGAGGCGACGAACGCGAGATAGACCGGAAACGCGACGATCGCGATCCCGATCCAAAGAACAAGGTGGGCGACGTAGCGGCGGAGACCCTCGGGCTCGACCATCAGTAGGTCACCTTGCGTTCGACGAAGCGGAACTGGATCGCGGTCAACAGAATGACGATGATCATCAGGATCACGGATTGCGCCGCCGAGCTGCCGAGATTGCCGCCAAGCAGGCCGTCAACATAGACCTTGTAGACCAGGGTTTCCGTGGCTTTCGCCGGGCCGCCGCGGGTGATGGTGTCGATGATGCCGAAGGTGTCGAAGAAGGCGTAGACAATGTTGACGACCAGCAGGAAGAAGATGGTCGGCGACAGCAGCGGGAAGGTCACGGTCCAGAATCGCCGCATCGGGCGGGCGCCGTCGATCGCGGCCGCCTCCATCACGCTCTTCGGGATGCCTTGCAGGCCGGCGAGGAAGAACAGGAAATTGTAGGAGATCTGCTTCCAGGCGGCCGCCAGGATAATCAGCGCCGCCGCCTGGTCGCCGTCGAGCAGCGGATTCCAGTCGATCCCGATTGCCCGCAGCCCGTGCGCCAGGATGCCGAGCGACGGATTGAGCATGAACACCCATAACACGCCGACGACGGGAGGCGCGACCGCATACGGCCAGATCAGGAGCGTGCGATAGAGGGTGCCGCCGCGGAGCGGCTTGTCGGCCATCACCGCCAGCAACAACGCCAATGAAAGCGAAGCGCCCGCGATCGCGAACGAGAAGACGAATGTCCTGATGATCGCGCCGAAATAGTCGGGCTGGCTCAGGAGCTCCCGGTAATTTTCCAACCACACGAAGCTCGTCGAAAGCCCGAAGGCGTCCTGCAGCAGAAACGACTGCACCACTGCTTGCCCGGCCGGCCAGTAAAAAAAGATCAGGACGACCGCGAGCTGTGGCGCGACCAGCGCATAGGGCAACAGCCGCGATTGGAAGACCGATTGCTTCTGCATGATATCCGGAAGGTGGCAGGCCGCATCATGCCGCCCGCCATTTCATCAACCTAGCGTACAGCGGTTTTTTCGAACTGGCGAAGCATCTGGTTGCCGCGCTCGACCGCCGCATCCAGCGCCTGCTTGGCGGTCTTTTTGCCGGCCAGCGCCTGCTCGATCTCCTCCGCCCACACGTCGCGCAACTGGACCATGTTGCCGAGCCGCAAGCCGCGCGAATTCTCGGTCGGCTCCTTGTTGGTCAGTTCCTTCAGCGGGGTTTCGAGATAAGGCTGATCCTTGTAGAAGCCTTCTGTCTTGACCTTCTCGTAAGCCGCCTTGGTGATCGGCAGATAGCCCGAAGCCTTGTGGATTTCGATCTGGCGGTCGGTGTCCGAGAGGAAGGCCAGGAATCTCGCGACGCCCTTGTATTCGTCCGGCGACTTGCCGCCCATCACCCAGAGCGAGGCGCCGCCGATGATCGAATTCTGCGGTGCGCCCGTCGCATCCGGATAATAGGGCATCGGGGCGTTGGTGAAGTTGAACTTGGCCTGGGATTTGACGTTGCCGAAGAAGGCGGACGAGGTGAGGAAGATCGGGCATTCGCCGGAAGTGAAGCGTCCTTCACCGGCATTGGTGCGGCCGGAATAATCGTACGTCTTGTCCTTCTGCAGTTCGATCAGGCTTTCGAGATGCTTGACCTGCAAAGGTCCGTTGAATTCCAGCACGGTGTCGAAACCATCGAGGCCGTTGGCCTTGGTCGAGAGCGGCACATTGTGCCAGGCCGACAACTGTTCGAGATTGACCCAACTCGCCCACGCATTGGAAAAGCCGCAAGTCGCGTAGCCCGCGGCCTTCAGCTTCTTGGCGTCCTCGAAAACTTCCGGCCAGGTCTTCGGAATCTCGGCGATGTCAGCCTTCTTCAGCGCGTCCAGATTGACCCACATCACGGTGGACGACGAGTTGAAGGGAAACGACAGCATCTCGCCCTTCGACGTCGAGTAGTAGCCGGTGATGGTCGGCAGGTACGCCTTGGGGTCGAATTTCTCGCCGGTCTCGGCCATCAGCTTGTAGACCGGCTTCACCGCGCCGGTCGCCGCCATCATGGTGGCGGTGCCGACTTCGAACACTTGCATGATGGCGGGAGCATTGCCGGCGCGAAACGCGGCGATGCCGGCGTTCATGGTGTCGGCGTAGCCGCCTTTGTAGGAAGGGACCACCTTGTAGTCGCTCTGCGAGGCGTTGAAATCGTTGGCGAGCTTGACGACAACTTCATTGTTGCCGCCGGTCATGGCATGCCACCACTGGATTTCCGTCACCGCATGCGCAGGTGAAATGGCGAGTGCAAGCGTGATAGCTGTCGCAGCAGCACCGAACCGTCGAAAAGCCATCAAAACCCTCCCGTTGGACCGCCATCATCGTTGTCGCGCGTAGCAGCGCCGGATGACGTATGAATGACCGCATCAGCAAGCGAATGGTACGGGGGAAGCGGCGGAAAAGGGAAGCGGTAAAAATGGGTGGTTACCGCTTCCGTTCGGACCCGCAGACCACACCCTTGGCGAGCAGCGCATCGATCTCGCTTTTCGAATATCCGAACTCGGCGAGCACTTCATTGGTGTGCTGGCTGAACTTCGGCGGCGTGCGGCGCAGGCTGGGCTTGCTGCGTTGCAGGCGGATCGGGGAAGCAACCCCCTTGTACCAATCCTTTTCGATTACGTCGCCGCGGTGGACGGTGTGGGCATTGGTGAGGGCCTGATCGATCCTCTGCACCGGCCCCGCCGGCAATCCTGCCGCGAGCAGGCGATTGCACAGCGGCTCGGCCTCGTGCTGGCTGAACACCGCGGCAAGCTCGGCGCGCAGCGCTTCGCGATTGGCAATGCGGTCCCTGTTGCGCGCAAAGCGCGGATCGGTGCCGAGTTCGGGCTTGCCGATCTCCTTGGCCAATTTGCGGAAGGTGCCGTCATTGCCGACGCCAATGAAGATGTCGTCGGTGCGGGTCGCGAAGATCGCATAAGGCACGAGGTTCGGATGCTCGTTGCCGGTGAGGCTTGGCGGCTTGCCATGCATGAAATAATTCGCGGCATGCGGATGCATGATCGCAAGGCCGGATTCGTACAACGTGGTTTCGAGGAACTGGCCGAGCCCGGACCTTTGCCGCTCCGACAGCGCCATCAGGATGCCGATCGCGGCGTAAAGTCCGGTGGTGATGTCGACCAGGGGAACGCCGATCCGCACCGGCCCGCTCTGCGGCGAGCCGGTCGCGGCGATCATGCCGGTCATGGCCTGGATGATAGCATCATAGCCGGGGTTGCCGCCGCGCGGACCGTCGGCGCCGAAGCCGGAAATCCGGCAATGCACGAGTTTTGGAAATTTTTCGCGCAAAAGATCATTGCCGATGCCCCATTTGTCGAGCGTGCCGGGCTTGAAATTCTCGATCAGGACGTCGGCGCCTGCGAGCAGCCTCATCAGCACCGCGCGGCCGCCTTCGGAAGCGAGGTCGAGCCCGATCGATCGCTTGTTGCGGTTGATGCCGACGAAATAGGCCGCGTCGTCCTCGTGGAACGGAGGTCCCCAGTCGCGCACCTCGTCGCCGGCGGGCGGCTCGACCTTGATCACGTCGGCGCCGTGATCGGCGAGGATCTGTGTGCAAAAGGGGCCGCCGAGCACCCGCGTGAGATCGATCACGCGCAGGCCGGTCATTGCGCCGCTGGCCGCTGAACTCATGGAAGCAACCTTCGCTCGATGGGATCCGGTGAAATCGGACCCCCAGAGCTAGCGGGCTTCAGGCGCGGCAGCAATGCCTTCACGCGCGTAGACGTATGCCGGCGGCAGCGGCCGAAGCGCCTCATGCCGGTCGCGGCGGATGGCCCGCCCGTCGTCGCGGCAGGCCATCCGGTCAGGTGGATTACGCGACGCTCAGGCGAACATCGACATTGCCGCGGGTGGCGTTGGAATACGGGCACACCTGGTGCGCCTTCTCCACCAGCGCCTCGGCCTCGGCGCGGGGAACCCCAGGCAGCGAGACCGCAAGTTCGACGGTCAGGCCAAAGCCGCCGGCCGAGCGCGGTCCGATGCCCACGGTCGAGGTCACGGAGGTATCGGCCGGCACCTTTGGGCCGCCTTGCGAAGCAACGAACTTCATCGCGCCGATAAAGCAGGCGGCATAGCCGGCGGCGAAAAGCTGCTCCGGATTGTTGCCTGCGCCGCCGCCTCCGCCGAGTTCCTTTGGCGTCGTGAGTTTGACGTCGAGCGCTCCGTCAAGCGTGGCAGCGTGGCCGTCCCGGCCCCCGGTGGCCTTGGCGCTGGTCTTGTAAAGCACATTTACGGACATGGTGGTCTCCCTTGGGTTGGATCTGGGTTCGATTTCGACGCCAATAGTATTGCGCACAATCCAATTGTATGCAATATAATCTCCATGGCCTCACATTTAATTGTTCGCAATTGAATACGGGGGCTGGCCGACCCACAATGGGCAGGTCAATGCTATCGGTTGATCGAGGTGTTTGAAATGGCGAGGAAACAGGCGGCGGACTGGCCGCTGCGGCTGGACAATCAAATCTGCTTCGCGGTCTATTCGACCGCGCATGCCTTCAACCGCGTCTACAAGACGCTGCTCGACCGCCTCGGGCTGACCTATCCGCAATATCTGGTGATGCTGGTGCTGTGGGAGCGCGACGGCGTGCCGGTCAAGGATATCGGCGAGCGGCTGCATCTGGATTCCGGCACGCTCACCCCGCTGCTCAAGCGGTTGGAAGCAGCAGAGCTCATCAAGCGCACCCGCAACACCGAGGACGAGCGGCAGGTGCTGATCGCGCTAGCGCCCCAGGGTCAGGCGCTTCGGGAAAAAGCCCGCGCCGTGCCGCAATCCATTCTCGCCGCCTCGGCATGTTCACTCTCCGAACTGTCGGCCATGAAGAACGAGATCGTCGCGCTGCGCGATCGGCTCAATGCGGCGCTGGCGGAGTAGGCGGTTGCTATCAGGACGTTGGGCGTCAGAGACGCTTCTTCGCAAATGCCCGGCCGGAGTGGGATTTGAGATATCTTTCGAATTCCAGCGCTTTGTATTTGTCGGGAAAAGCGCAATACCAAACCAATTCCCAAGGTTTGACCTTGGCGGTGTGGGTGGGTTTGCCGGCATTATGTTCTGGTAGCCGTCGCTTCAAATCTGCGGTTGCGCCGACGTATTCCTGACCAGGGAAATTGATGCTGCGGATGATGTAGACGTACCACATCGGTCCTCACTGCCAGCCCGTCTTCGCCCTTTGGGCTTCGCCGGGCACCACGCTTCGCTCTTCGGCCATCACGTGGCTGCGCCACGCGAAGCCCGAAGGGCGAAGCGTGGTGGAGCCAGGCGGGATCGAACC
>JBATYU010000819.1:0-2314 GCA_049674245.1 Bradyrhizobium sp.
GTACCAAGGGATCGCCGATTTCGCTAACGACCGCCTGCGCGTCCGGCGCCACCGCCATCCAGCTCGGCGTTGAAGCGATCCGCCGCGGCGAAACCGACGCCGCGCTGTGCGTGGGAGCCGATGCCACGGTCAATCCGGAAGCGATGGTGCGGTTTTCCCTATTGTCGGCGCTGTCGACCCAGAACGATCCGCCGCAGGCCGCCTCAAAACCGTTCTCGAAGAACCGCGACGGCTTTGTCATGGCGGAAGGCGCAGGCGCACTGGTGCTCGAAAGCTATGACGCGGCGGTTGCGCGCGGCGCGCCGATCCTTGGCGTGCTGGCCGGCTGCGGCGAGCTCACCGATTCCTTTCATCGCACCCGCTCCAGCCCCGACGGCAAGCCGATCATCGGTTGCGTGCTGAAGACGTTGGCGGACGCCGGCATGACGCCGGAACAGATCGATCACATCAACGCCCACGGCACCTCGACGCCGGAGAACGACAAGATGGAATATCTGGCCATGTCGGCGGTGTTCGGTGAGCGCGTCAAGCAGATTCCGGTATCGTCGAACAAATCGATGATCGGCCACACCATCTCGGCCGCGGGCGCAGTTGAAGCGGCGTTCTCGCTGCTGACGCTGGAGCACCAGCGCATTCCGCCGACCATCAACTACGAGAACCCGGATCCGGCGATCCCGCTCGACGTGGTCGGCAACAAGGCCCGCGACGCCAAAGTGACCGCGGTGATGTCGAACTCGTTCGGCTTCGGCGGCCAGAATGCCTCGCTGGTCGTGACGCGCGAACCGGCCTAGCCGGCGATAGCCGTTCCATTATGCATCCGCTGCTTGCCCGAACGACGGCTCATATGCGCGACGCGGCCAAACCGCTTGGCGCAGCGGCGGTCGGCGCGCTGACCGTCGGGCTATTGCGCGCCACGCGCTATTTCGATCCCGCCAAGACCGCCGACCTGTTCGGCCGCCTCTCCCGCTTGATCGGCTCGAAGCTTCGCGAGGACAAGATCGGTCGCGACAATCTGAAGGCGGCCTTCCCGGAGAAAACGCCGGAGGAAATCGAGGCGATTCTTGCCAGTGTCTGGGACAACCTCGGCCGCGTCGGCGCCGAGTTCGCCCATCTCGACCGCATCTGGGACTATGATCGCGATCATCCCGAGAAACTCAGTAATATCGATTTAGCCCCGCGAACCATCGAGCTGTTCGATGGGCTCCGCAATGACGGCAAGCCGGCTTTGATCTTCGCGAGCCATCTGGGCAACTGGGAATTGCCGGCGCTCGCCGCCGTTGCGCATGGGCTTGACGCCGCGATCCTGTATCGCCGGCCGAACATTGCCTCCGCCGATCGCATCATCCAGGAGATGCGGCAGGTGAAGATGGGCACGCTGATCCCGGCCGGACGCGACGCGCCCTTAAGGCTCGCCGAAGCGCTGCAAAGGGGTCAACACGTCGCCATGCTGGTCGACCAGTATCTGACCAGCGGCGTCGAGGTCACGTTCTTCGGTCGCAAGACCCGCGCCAATCCGATGTTGGCGCGGCTGTTGCGGCAGGTCGAATGCCCCGTTCATGGCGTGCGGATCATCCGCCTGCCCGGTCACCGCTTTCGCGGCGAACTGTCCGAGGAAGTAAAGCCAGTACGCGACGCCGCTGGCCAGATCGACATCCAGGGCACCACGCAGTCCGTCACCTCGGTGATCGAGGGCTGGATCCGCGAATATCCGGATCAGTGGCTGTGGCTGCACCGAAGGTGGCGGTGAGGCGTTGATCTCATGGTGAGGAGCCCGGCTTCACGCGTCTCGAACCATGAAGGCCCCGATGCGGCCGCCGCCCCCGTGTCCGCCGCCTCCACCACCGCCACCGCCTCACAGCCTGGCTACACAAAGCAGGAGAGGAGCGCTAGCGTGCTGGCCGTTCGACTCAAGCGATCCGATCAATCGTCGTTCCGGCGAAACAACTGAAGCCTTCTTGCGTCATCCGCAATACGCCACCTCTATCGGACTCCCCAAGAAGAGCATAAAATCGCATAGTAACGCGCGGTGCTGCTTGGCCGTGGCTCCTCATCGACGTTAGAATCTCCATCGCTTTCAGAACGTTTCAGCGGGTCACAGGAACAACCTTGAACATCGTTCTGTCGTTTCAGTTGGTCGTGGCGATCGTCATCGCGTTTTTCGTGGCATACAACGTTTTTCATTACGTGCTTTTTCTCTTGGTGACTCAACCGAAGGACGCGAGCAAGATCGGCCACGAGTTGAATCAATTCGAGCAGCGCCAACTGATCGAGTGGACACCGCAACCGAGCGACTTTCTCAAGCACGACGACGAGA
>JBATYU010000820.1:0-8997 GCA_049674245.1 Bradyrhizobium sp.
TGATCTCCTGTTCGGTCAAGATCCGGTTTCGCCCGAACGGCGGCATCACGGTCAGCGGATTGCGCTTGGTTTCATCGGTAACGATCGCAACAAGCTCGTTTCGATCGGGGAATTTGCGTCTGACGTCGGTCAGCGGCGGCCCGATGGTGCCGGGCAGGTCGCCGCCCCTGATCTCATGGCAGGTCAGGCAATTGCCCTTGCCGCGATCGAAAGCGATTTTTTGTCCCTCGGCGGCAGCCGATTGCGCGCGGGCGGGGACGGTGGATGCGGCGACACCGATCATCAGCGCCAAAACAAGGGCCGGCTTTATTGAGGAAGTGACGATCAAAGGCGTTTTCCGAACGTTCTTTTGATGAACTGCTGCTCCAATATAGGCGGTCAAAAGCACAAAGGCCATCGGCTGGCAATGCGGATGTTCGACGCAGGAAGAGGTGGCTGATGCAGTCTCGCAGCGCAGCCTCGAGAAGCTCGCTGACGGCGCCGGCCTGGCGCTATGCGAAATCGCGGAAAATGCCCGCCAACAATCTCATTCTGATATTCGAGCGCTCGAAAAATAAGGATGACGTGAGCGCATAGCCCGCGCCCGCTTGTGCCGGTTGATCGCGCTGCCGTATCTCTATAGTGGATGGGAATCAAAAAGGTGACTGGGCCGTTCGGGCGGAAGTGCCGATGATTGACGTGACTGCAACCGGCGAAATGGCCAATGACGCCCGCGTGCGATCCAATGTGGCGCGGCTCGCCGCGGCACAGGCGCTCACCGGCGCGAACTCAGCGGTGATTTTTGCCACCGGCTCGATCGTCGGCGCGACCCTGGCGCCGAGCATTTCGCTCGCAACCGTGCCGCTGTCGATGTACGTGCTGGGCTTGGCCGCCGGAACGCTGCCGACCGGCGCGATCTCGCGCGCCTATGGCCGCCGTAAAGCCTTCATCATCGGCACCGGCTGCGGCGTGGCGACCGGCTTGCTCGGATCGTTCGCCATCCTTCATGCTTCCTTTTGGCTGTTCTGCGGCGCGACCTTCCTCGGCGGCCTCTATGGCGCGGTGTCGCAATCCTATCGCTTCGCTGCCGCCGACGGCGCCAGCGTGGCCTACCGGCCGAAGGCGGTGTCATGGGTGATGGCGGGCGGCGTGTTCGCCGGCGTGCTCGGTCCGCAGCTCGTGCAATGGACGATGGATATCTGGCCGCCCTATCTGTTCGCGTTCTCCTTTGTGGTGCAGGCTTTGGTCGCGCTGGTGGCGATGGCGGTGCTCTCGGGCGTCGACGCGCCGAAGCCGGCAGCCTCCGATCTGCACGGCGGCCGTCCGCTGTTTGAGATCGCGCGGCAGCCGCGGTTCATCGCGGCAGCACTTTGCGGCGTCATCACCTATCCCATGATGAACCTGGTGATGACCTCGGCGCCGCTGGCGATGAAAATGTGCGGCCTCTCCGTCAGCGATTCCAATTTCGGCATCCAATGGCACATCGTTGCGATGTACGGGCCGAGCTTCTTTACCGGCTCGCTGATCGCCCGCTTCGGCGCACCTCGCATCGTTGCGGTGGGCCTGTCGCTCGAGGCCGTCGGAGCTACGATCGGTTTGTCCGGGATCACCGCGATGCATTTCTGGGCCACCCTGATGGTGCTCGGGATGGGGTGGAATTTCGGCTTTGTCGGCGCTTCCGCGCTGGTCCTGGAGACGCACCTGCCGCAGGAGCGCAACAAGGTGCAGGCCTTCAACGATTTCCTGGTGTTCGGGATGATGGCGGTCGGCTCGTTCTCATCCGGCCAGTTGCTCGCCAATTACGGCTGGAACGCCGTCAATTGGGTGGTGTTCCCGCCGGTGTTGCTGGGTCTTGCGGTGCTGTCATTGGCGTCGTTTGCCAAGCGCCGCGCCTCCTTGCAGGCGGTCGACGAATTTCCAGACCACGGCATCTGACCGATCCGTCCAGGCCTCGGCGTAGACGGGTTGCGGGCTATTGGCGGGCGCGCAACAGGTCGTCGAGATCGAGCCGCTTCGTGAACATCGCGAGCTTGCCCTCGCCCGTGTACGGCCATTGCTCCTTCGGCCGGTCCCAATAGAGCTCGACGCCGTTCTCGTCGGGATCGCGCAGGTAGAGCGCCTCGCTGACGCCGTGATCGCTGGCGCCGTCGAGCTCAATTCCGGCGCTGATCAGGCGATGCAGCGCGTCCGCCAGCGAGGTGCGGGTCGGATAAAGGATCGCGGTGTGAAACAATCCTGTGGTGCCCGGCGGCGGCGGATGGCCGCCTTTGCTCTCCCAGGTGTTCAGCCCGATGTGATGGTGATAGCCGCCGGCCGAAATGAACGCCGCGCCCGAGGCTAACCGTTGCATCAGCTCGAAGCCGAGCACGCCGCAGTAAAACGCAAGCGCGCGGTCGAGGTCGGCGACCTTGAGATGAACATGCCCGATCCGCGTGCCGGCGATGATGGGTGGGTTTTGCGGCATGAGTTTCTCCGTTCGAAAGATATCCGTGCCCCGGATGCTGCGCAGCGCGTGAGCGGTGCGCTGCTAAGCCGGGGCCCATGCTGCGTACCGGGATCGGTCCCGGCTCTGCGGTGCACCGCTAAAGAAGCGCTGCACCGCGTCCGGGACACGTAGGCGCTGGTCTACCTCACACAAGCTCGGAGACTTCCCCCTCGGGCAAGCCGAACTCAAAGGTGTTCAGCGTCATCGACACCAGTGTGTAATAGCCGCACAGGCCGATGATCTCGACGATACCGCGTTCGCTGAGCAGTTTGACGGCGTCGTCGTACAGTCCCTTGGCGACGCCATGGCCTTCGTGCAGCGATTTGGCGACGTCGTAGACCATTCTGGCCTTGGGGTCGTCGAATACCGGTGTGCGGCGGTCGCGGATGTCGTCGATGATCTTCGGATCAAGCCCGGCCTGCAGCGCCAGCCGCTTATGCGCATACCACTCGTAATGCGAGGTCCAGTGCCGCGCCGTGACCAGGATCGCGATCTCCGAAAGCTTTGCGCCGAATATCGTATCGAAGCGCAGGAAGCCGCCGAGCCGCGTGGCGTGCCGCGCCATTTCCGGGCTGTTGAGCCAGGCCATCATCGGCGGCGGCGGTTTGCCGCGCTTGCCGGCAATCGACTCGTCGTAGGTTTGTTTTTGGTCCGCGCTCATTTCGCCAGGCGAAAGCAATCTCAGGCGCATCACTGTTTCCTCTTTCTTTTCAATTGTTACAGCCCAAGCAAATATACAAGATTGGGGATCATGACCACATCCGCGGGCCGCATGGCGCGGCACAGAGACATATTGAATTCCGCTGCGCGAGGGCTAAGGTCGATGCAACGATCTTTACAATGGAAACACTAAAATGTCCGATCTGGAAAAGTTTCGCCGCGAAACCCGCGCCTGGCTCGAGGCCAATTGCCCGCCGGAGATGCGCAAGCCGATGACCTCGGAGGAAGAGCCGTTCTGGGGCGGCCGCAACGCCAAATTCGCCTCCGAGCCGCAGCGCGTCTGGTTCGAGCGGATGCGCGACAAGGGCTGGACCGTTCCGCATTGGCCGAAGGAATATGGCGGCGGCGGCCTCGATGGCGAAGAAGCCAAGATCGTGCGGCAGGAGATGTCCGCAATCGGCGCGCGGGCGCCGTTGGTGTCGTTCGGCATCTCGATGCTCGGGCCGGCGCTTTTGAAATACGGCACCGAGGCGCTGAAGAAGGAGCATCTGCCAAAGATCACTGCCGGCCTCATTCGCTGGTGCCAGGGCTATTCCGAGCCGAACGCGGGCTCCGACCTCGCCTCATTGCAAACCCGCGCGATGAGCGACGGCGACGATTTCATCATCAACGGCCAGAAGATCTGGACGTCGTATGCGAACTACGCCGACTGGATTTTCTGCCTGGTGCGCACTGACTCCACGGCCAAGAAGCATGACGGCATCAGCTTTATCTTGTTCGATATGGCTTCCAAGGGCGTCTCCACCAAGCCGATCTTGCTGATCTCCGGCCGCTCGCCGTTCTGCGAGACCTTCTTCGAGAATGTCCGGGTACCGAAGTCCCATGTGGTAGGTACCGTCAACCGCGGCTGGGATGTCGCAAAGTATCTGCTGCAGCACGAGCGCGCGATGATCTCTGGCATGGGCGAGCGCGGGGTGGGGCGGCCGCTCGGCCAGGTCGCGGCCGACTCGCTAGGCCACGACGAGCAGGGCCGGCTGGAGGATCCGATGCTGCGCGGCCAGATCGCGAGCTTCGAGATCGACGAGGCGGCGCTGGCCGCTGCCGCCGAACGCGCGGTTGATCTCGCGAAAGCCGGGCAATCGCATCCGGCGTTTTCCTCGGCGATGAAATATTACGGTACCGAGCTCAACAAGCGCCGCTACGAGATCCTGATGTCGGCGGGAGGCATCGACGCGCTGGAATGGGAGAGCGAGCGCTCCAGGGGCGGCGCCCGGCCGCGCGCCTGGCTGCGCACCAAGGGCAACTCGATCGAGGGCGGCACGAGCGAGGTGATGCTCGGCGTCGTCGCCAAACGGATTTTGGATTTGCCGGGGGCTTAATCTTGCCTAACAACAACCCGTCATTCCGGGGCGCGACGAAGTCGCGAGCCCGGAATCCATAACCACCATCGGGAGTATGGATTCCAGGCTCACGCCAAGCGGCGCGCCCCGGAATGACGAAAGTAAGAAAACTTCGTCCGAAGCACTCTAAACCGGAATCCCTCCCATGGCCCTCGTCCTCACCGAAGAACAATCCATGCTGCGCGACAGCGCGCGGGGACTCATCAGCGACAAGGCGCCGGTGTCGCATCTGCGGCAGCTGCGCGATGCGAAGGATGCGACCGGATTTTCCCGCGAGCTGTGGAAGGCCTTTGCCGAGATGGGATTTGCCGGACTCCTGGTTCCGGAAGACTTTGGCGGCAGCGGACTGGGCTCTGTCGAAGCGGGCGTCGTGATGGAGGAAATCGGCCGCAGCTTGATGCCGTCGCCTTTCCTGTCCACCGCCGTGCTCGCGGCGTCCGCGTTGTCGCGTGGCGGCAGCGCCGCGCAAAAATCCGAGCATTTGCCGAAGATTTCCGACGGCTCGCTGTTGGCCGCGCTCGCAGTCGACGAAGGCGCAAAGCATCGCCCGCTGCAAACCAGCCTGCAGGCAAAACGCTCCGGCAACGGTTTTAAGCTGAATGGCGCCAAGGCCCTTGTGGTCGACGGCCACACCGCCGATCTCCTGATAGTGGCGGGGCGCAGCGCGGGCAGCCCCGGCGAGCGCGACGGGCTGACGCTATTCCTGCTCGATCCCAAGGCAAAAGGCATCGCCACCGAACGCACCGTGATGGTGGATTCGCACAATGCGGCGCGCATCACCTTCGACAATGTCGAGGTCGATGCCGATCATGTGCTCGGCGAGGTCGACCGGGGTTTTGGGTTGCTCGAAGGCGTGCTCAATATCGGCCGCGGCGCGGTGGCATCCGAAATGGTGGGCCTCGCTGACGAGGTGTTCACCCGCACCGTCAACTATCTCAAGGAGCGCAAGCAGTTCGGCAAGCCGATCGGCGAATTCCAGGCGCTGCAGCACCGCGCCGCGCAGCTCTATATCGAGGTCGAGATTACGCGCGCGGCAGTGCTCAAGGCGCTGCAGACGCTGGACGGAGATTTTGCAAATGCCGGTGCGGCCACCTCGGTGGCAAAAGCGCGCGCCGGCTCGACCGCGACGCTCGCGGTGCAAGAAGGCGTGCAAATGCACGGCGGCATGGGCATGACCGACGAGTTCGATATCGGCTTCTTCATGAAGCGCGCGCGGGTGTGCCAGGAACTGTTCGGCGACAGCAATTTTCATGCCGACCAGCTGGCCCGGGCGAAGAGTTATTGAGAGTGCGCCGGCGCGTCATAGACGGTCGTCATCGCCCGGCTTGACCGGGCGACCCAGTATTCCGCAGCGCTAGTAATACAACGGAAAGGCCGCGGCGTACTGGATCGCCCGCTTTCGCGGGCGATGACGACCCTTTAAGTCGCGCCTTGCGTCGAGTTACTTCAGTCGGGAGCCTACCGGATCGGCGGGGCGTACTGGATGCCGCCGGCGTTCCAGAGTTGATTGAGGCCGCGCGGGATGTGCAGCTTCGATCCCGAGCCGACATTGCGGTCGTAGACTTCGCCGTAGTTGCCGACATGGCGGATGATGCGCACGGCCCAGTCCCTGGTCAGCCCGAGATCCTCGCCATAGCTGCCCTCGGTGCCGACCAGCCGCATCACGTCGGGCTTCTTCGACTTCAGCGCCTCGTCGATGTTCTGCGAGGAGACGCCGAGCTCCTCGGCGTTGATCATCGCGTACAGTGTCCACTTCACGATCATCATCCAGTCGTCGTCGCGCTGGCGCACTACCGGCGCGAGAGGCTCCTTGGAAATGACGTCGGGCAGGATGACGTGGTCGTCGGGTTTTGCAAGATTTAGCCGCAGCGCATAGAGCTGGGAGACGTCAGCGGTGAAGACGTCGCATTTGCCGGAATCATAGGCCTTGATGACCTCGTCCAGCCTGGAGAACTTCATCTCCTCGTATTTCATGTTGTTGGCGCGGAAATAGTCCGCGAGATTGAGCTCTGTCGTCGTCGCCTCTTGCACGCAGACTTTGCTGTTATTGAGGTCGAGCGCGGAATCGATGTTGCGCGAGCGCGGCAACATAAAACCCTGACCGTCGTAATAGGCGACCGCGGGGAAATAGAGATCGTAATTCTCCTCGCGCGACATGCTCCATGTCGAATTGCGCGACAGGATATCGACCTTGCGGCTCTGCAACTCCTTAAAACGCTCGCTGGCATCAAGCGGGATGAACTTTGCCTTCTTCGGATCGTCGAAGATCGCGGCCGCGACCGCGCGGCAGAAGTCGACGTCGAAGCCGGTCCAGTTGCCCTTGTCATCGGGGATCGAGAAGCCGGGCAGGCCGGCATTGACGCCGCAGAAGACTTCGCCGCGCCGGATGGTCCGCTTCAGGGTGCGGGTGTCGTAGCGTTGATAGGTGATGGCGGCAGCCGCGACCAGAACGGCGACCGCGAGCCCGATCGAGAGGCCGCCTCGGAATGTGCGCATGATTATTTACTCGCTAAAATTCGGGAAAAGAACTGGCCGGGACGGCAGCCGCCGCGTTTACAATTCCGGCTTCTGCCGCACGATCACCTTGGTGCCCACGGGGACGCGGTCGTAGAGATCGGCGACGTCGGCATTGACCAGGCGGAAGCAGCCGGAGGAGACTTTGGTGCCGATGGTGTCCGGCCGGTTGGTGCCGTGGATGCGGTAGACGGTGGCGCCAAGATACATCGCCCGCGCGCCGAGCGGATTGCCCGGCCCGCCGGCCATGAAGCGCGGCAGATAAGGCTGGCGCGCGATCATCTCCGGCGGCGGCGTCCAGTCCGGCCATTCCTTCTTGTTGCTGATATTCAACAGCCCCTGCCACTGGAAGCCGTCGCGGCCGACGCCGATGCCATAGCGTATCGCGCGGCCGCCTGCCTGGACCAGATAGAGATGGCGCTCCGCGGTCGAGATGATGATGGTGCCGGGCGCTTCCGTGGTGCGGTAGAACACCACCTGCTTCCGAAATTCCGGGTCCAGTTCGAACCCATCATCGGCCAGCAATCCCGGTTGGTCGGCATCGGGCTGTTGCGCGTAGCCGTGGGAGGCCGAAAGCATCAAGCCGACAATTGCAACCATCATCCAGATCAGGTGACGAAACTTCGTCATGGCAAAGCCCTCCCCATGGCATCCCGACAAATCAGCGTCTGCATCAAATCTCAGGGCGCGCTCGATGGCAAGTTAAAGGCGGATATGATCGAAATGCCTTGGTTTTCCGTCATTTAGCGGTCATTTGGAACGACTAGCGGGCATTATCCCGACGCCAGCCACAGCCGCAAGCCAAACGACAGCACGGCGAGCGTGCCGACGCCGCCGAGCCAAAGCGCTGCGAACCACAACAGCCGTTGCCCCAGCGGCCGCGGGTCTTGCCCCGCGTCTTGCTCCGGATCTTGGCCTCTTCGCATCAATGATAGCCGCTTTCGGGCCTGACCTTGCCGCGGAATACCCAGTAGGCCCACGCGGTATATCCGAGAATGAGCGGCACCAGCACGGCGACGCCGAACAGCATGAAGATCTGGCTGTTCGCGGGTGAGGCCGCCTGCCAGATCGTGATGCTCTGCGGCACGATATAGGGATACATGCTGATGCCGAGGCCGGCATAGGACAGCGCGAACAACACGAGCGACAGGAAGAATGGCTGGTTGTCCCGTTTGCTCGCAAGGCTGCGCAACAACAGGATGGTCACGGCGGCGACCGCGATCGGCACCGGCGCGGTCAGGATGACGTTCGGCCAGGCGAACCAGCGCTGCGCATATTGAATATGGAGAAACGGCGTGGCAATGCTGACCGCGCCGATCGAGCCGAGCATGGCGAACAATAGCGACCAGCTGAGGCCATAGGCCTTGTTGCGCAGCTCCCCCTCGGTCTTCAGCACCAGCCATGTTGCGCCCAGAAGCGCGTAGCCGACCACGAGTGCGAGACCGGTCAGGATGGAAAACGGCGTCAGCCAGTCCCACCAGCCGCCGGCATAATGGCGTCCCTCGACATGGATGCCCTGCAGGATGGCGCCAAGCGCTATACCCTGCGCGACCGTCGCCAGCCATGAGCCGCCGGCGAAGGCGATATCCCAGCGATTGCTGTCCCGCTGCGTCGTGCGCCAGCGGAACTCGAAGGCGACGCCGCGGAAGATCAGGCCGATCAGCATGGCGATCATCGGCGTGTAGAGCGCGGGCATCAGCACCGCATAGGCCAGCGGAAACGCTGCCATCATGCCGCCGCCGCCAAGCACCAGCCAGGTTTCGTTGCCATCCCAGACCGGGGCGACGCTGTTCATGATCACGTCGCGGTCGGCCTTGGCCGGAAACAACGGAAACAGGATGCCGAGCCCAAGGTCGAAGCCATCCATCACGACATAGACGAATACGGCGAACGCGATGATGAACGCCCAGATGATTGCGATGTCGAAGGTCATCATCGCGCTGCCCCCTCGGTCACGAC
>JBATYU010000821.1:0-11774 GCA_049674245.1 Bradyrhizobium sp.
GAACTATCCCGAGCGCGCCAGAGGCAACGCGGTGGATTTTCATATCATGCAGAGCCTGCAGGCATGGGCGCCGATGCCCTCAATCATGTCCACAGCAGATATCGTCAGCGATTTCCCACAATTCCTCGCCATCGAACAATCCGGCCGGGCCTGGTTTCATAATCTGATGACCACCCGGGATGTCGTTGCCGAGAAGCTCGCCGAGGTCACCAGTGCCGACGGCGATCAGTCCTGCACGCTCTGGAAAGTGACGAGCGTGAAGGCGCGCCGCTGACACAAAAACCCTGCTGCCAGGCGGTTATTTGCCCTTGAAGTTCGGCGCGCGCTTGTTGAGGAAGGCGTCCATTCCCTCGCGGAAATCCTCGCTCATATAGGCCTTTAGAATCAGATCCTCACCTTCGTCGCGAGTGAGCGTCCGCCGGATGCGGCGCACCGCTTCTTTTGTCACCTCAAGCGTGATCGGCGCGTGACTGGCAAGGAGCTTGGCCGTCTCATCCGCGCGGCGCTGCAGCGTCTCTACGTCAGGCACCACCTCGTTGAGCAGGCCCAGCGCGAGGGCTTCCGGCGCCTCGACCAGACGCGCTTTGAAAATCAGATCCTTGGTCCGCGCCGGACCGATCAGCGACACCAGCCGTGAGATGTTGGACATCGACAGGCAATTGCCGAGTGTGCGCGCGATCGGAAAGCCGATTCTAGTGGCCTCGGTGCCGATGCGGATGTCGCAGCAGGCGGCGATTCCCGCCCCACCGCCGGTGCAGGCGCCGGCAATGGCGGCGATCGTCGGCACCCGGCATTGTTCCAGGGTGCCGAGCACGCGGTCGATCCGCGCTTCATAGTCGAGCGAATCCTGCGCGGTCTTGAACGCCCGGAACTGGGAGATGTCGGTGCCCGACGCGAATGCCTTGTCGCCGGCGCCGGTCAGGATGATCGCCTTGATCGAGCGGTCGGCATTGGCGCGCTCGCAGATCGCGGCCATCTGCTCGTACATCGCAAAGGTCAGCGCATTGCGCGCCTGCGGCCGGTTGAAGGTGATACGGGCGATGCCGTCGGCTGTGGAATAGATCAGGTCTTCGGTCGGCGCTACCGCGGCGTTCATCTCTTCTCTTTCTGTTTCTTGCCGTTCTTGCGTTCGGAATCGGCTTCAGGCAACGGCGGCCTTTTGCATCGGCACCACGTCGCGTCCTTTCAGAACTTCCATGGCGGCAAGCACGCCGCCGCCGCGATGCGGCACCTTGGCAAGACCAAGGCCCATCTCGACGCCGGACAGCGTGCCCATCAGCATCAGATCGTTGAAGTGGCCGATATGGCCGATCCGGAACATCTTGCCCTTGATCTTGTTCAGGCCGGTTCCGAGCGACATGTCGTAATTTTCCAACACTATTTTCCGGAAATTGTCGGCGTCGTGGCCTTCGGGCATCACCACGCCGGTCAGAACAGGTGAATGCGCACCCTGTTCCTGGCACTGGGTTTCCAGGCCCCACACTTTCATCGCCGCGCGGGTTGCAGCACTATGGTGCTTGTGCCGGGCAAAGACGTTATCGAGCCCTTCTTCCTCGAGCATCGCGACGGCTTCCTTCAGACCCATCAAGAGATTCGTCGCCGGCGTATAGGGCCAGGTGCCGATCTTGTTGATGGCGATGACGTCCTGCCAGTCCCAATAGGAGCGCATCGCAGCACTGGCTTTCGCGACCGCGAGCGCCTTTTCCGAGATCGCGTTGAAGCCGAGGCCCGGCGGCAGCATCAGCCCCTTCTGGGAACCTGCGACCGAGACGTCGATGCCCCAGGCGTCGTGCTCATACTCGATCGATCCCAATCCCGAAATAGTGTCGACCATGAGCAGCGCCGGGTGTTTGACGGCATCGAGGATGTTGCGGACTTCGAGGGGATAGGTGACGCAGCCGGTCGAGGTCTCGTTGTGAACGACCATCACCGCCTTGATCTTGTGCGCCCGGTCGTCCGAGAGCCGCGCCTCGATCTGTTCGAGGTCGGCGCCGTGGCGCCAGTCGCCCGGGATGAAGTCGACGTCGAGCTTGAATTTTTCGGCGATGCCGCGCCACAGCACCGCGAACTGCCCGGTCTCGCACATCAAGACCTTATCGCCGGGCGCAAGCGTATTGACGATCGCGGCTTCCCAGGCGCCGGTTCCGGATGACGGATAGATGATCACCGGCTGTTTGGTGCGGAACACGCGCTGCATCGCCGCCAGCACCGCATGGCCAAGCTCGGCGAATTCCGGACCGCGATGGTCCATGGTCGGCATATCCATGGCGCGCAGCACCCGGTCCGGCACGTTGGTCGGTCCCGGAATCTGCAGAAAATGCCTTCCAGTATGCACGGTCATTGGGGGCGTCCTTCCCGTCTCTTGCCATAACTTCGCGGGTCTTGACTTCGCAAGTCTTGACTTCACAAGTCTTGCTTCGCGAGCCGCTCGAATATCACTATTCGGCCGGCTTGTCCCGGCCCTGTCGATGCATAACCAGCAGGGCCGCCTTGCCAAGGCTGACCGCGGCGGGCAGAGATGGGCTTGATGCGTGAGAGCGAACCGATGCCGGCGCTAAGGGCCGAAAAATCACAAAATTCGCCTGAAAACAGCGCCCTTGCCGCGCGTCTCCGGCGCGAGATAACCGGCGAGGTCCTGTTCGATTCGTTCAGCCGCGGCCGCTATGCGACCGACGCCTCGTTCTACCAGATCATGCCGTTTGGGGTGGTGGTGCCCCGCACCATGGACGAGGCGCTGCGGGCGCTCGCGATCACGCGGGATGCGGGACGTGTCGTCACGCCCCGCGGCGGCGGCACCTCGCAATGCGGCCAGACCGTCAATGACGGCATCGTCGTCGATTTCTCAAAACACTTGAACCGCGTCCTCTCGCTCGACCTCGACAACCGCCATTGCGTGGTCGAACCCGGGATCGTGCTCGACGACCTCAACCGGAAGCTCAAGCAGCACGGCCTGTGGTTTCCGGTCGACGTCTCCACCGCCTCGCGCGCCACCATCGGCGGCATGGCCGGCAACAATTCCTGCGGCGGGCGGTCTCTCAGATATGGCACCATGCGCGACAACACGCGCTCGATGGATGCTGCGCTTGCGGACGGCTCGACCCTGCATTTCGGCGAGGTTTCGCGAAACCTCGCACGCGCCAATACTCCTGATGATGCGACCGGTCTGTTTCAAGACATGCTGGCGCTCGGCGAGCGCGAGGCGACCGAGATCGCCGAACGATTCCCAAAAGTGCAACGCCGCGTCGGCGGCTACAATCTCGATGCGCTGGTGCCGCGCAATGCACCAAACAATATGGCGCATCTTTTGGTCGGCTCGGAAGGCACGCTTGCGTTCACCACCAAGGTCGAGCTGAAATTGTGGCCCGTCATCCGCAACAAGGTGTTGGGCGTCTGCCATTTCGGCAGCTTTTACGAGGCGATGGATGCCGCCCAGCATCTGGTAAAACTGCGCCCCATTGCGGTCGAGCTGGTCGACCGCACCATGATCGCGCTCGGCCGCGAGATCGCGATGTTTGAGCCGATCATCGGCGCGGCCATTCGCGGCGATCCCGATGCGGTCCTGATCGTCGAATTTGCCGAAGAAGACCAGGCCGAGAATTTTGAGCGCCTGAAGCAACTTACCGAGCTGATGGCCGATCTTGGCTTTGGCTGGAGCAATCCGCCGCGCAAATGGGGCGGCGTGGTCGACATCATCGAGCCTGCCTTGCAGACCGGCATCGCCGATTTCCGCGCCGCCGGCCTCAACGTCATGATGTCGATGAAGCAGGAAGGCAAGCCGGTCTCCTTCGTCGAGGACTGCGCGGTGCCGCTGCCGCATCTCGCCGATTACACCGAGCGGCTCAACGCCATCTTCGCTAAATTCGGCACCCGCGGCACCATGTATGCGCACGCCTCCGAAGGCTGCCTGCATGTGCGCCCGGTGCTGAACCTGAAACTCGATAAGGACGTCAAGGCGATGCGCGCCATCGCCGAAGAGACGTTTGAGATGGTACGCGCGTACAAGGGCTCGCATTCCGGCGAGCATGGCGACGGCATCGTGCGCTCCGAATTCCACAAGACCATGTTTGGCGAACGCATCATCGCCGATTTCAAGCAGGTGAAGCGGCGCTTCGATCCGGAGAACGTGCTCAATCCCGGCAAGATCGTCGATGCGCCCAAAATGGACGACCGTTCGCTGTTCCGCTACCCGCCGGATTACCGTGTCGGCGAACTGAAGACCGCGCTCGACTGGTCGGCCTATCCCGGCGCCGGCGGCGGCTTCCAGGGCGCGGTCGAGATGTGCAACAACAACGGCGCCTGCCGCAAGGTCGAAGGCGGCGTGATGTGCCCGTCCTACCGCGCTACCCGTGACGAGAAAGACGTCACGCGCGGCCGCGCCAACACGCTGCGGCTCGCGATCTCCGGCCAGCTCGGGCAGGATGCCCTTGCTTCCGACGAAATGATGGAGACGCTAAAACTTTGCGTCTCCTGCAAGGCCTGCCGCCACGAATGCCCTGTTGGCGTCGACATGGCCAGGATGAAGATCGAGGTCTTGGCGGCGCGCGTGGCCCGGCACGGGCTGACACTGCGCGACCGGCTGGTCGGCTATCTCCCGCGTTATGCCGAATTGGCATCGCGTTTCGCCCCGCTCGCCAACTGGCGCAACAACAGTTTTTTGTTGCGCCGGGTATTTGAAAAATTCGCCGGCATCAGCGCCGAGCGCGCCCTGCCTGCATTCCGGCGCGACGTGTTCCGGTCCCCTGCCGAAGCGATCGGTCCCAAAGACGGCCGCGAGGTCGTGCTGTTCGCCGATACTTTTAATCGCATTTACGAGCGTGAAAATCTTGACGCGGCCTTGCGCGTGCTGGTCGAAGCCGGATACCGCGTGCATGTCCCAAACCCCGCCGACGGCGGCAGACCGCTATGCTGCGGGCGGACATTTTTTTCGGCCGGTCTGGTCGATCAGGCGCGCGTGGAATTGGACCGGCTGGTTGCGACCTATGCGCCGTTCGCCGGGCGCGGCGTGCCGATCATCGGCCTTGAGCCGAGCTGCCTGTTGACCCTGCGCGACGAGCTGCTTTCGCTGCGCTCGGACGACCTTGCGAAAAACATCAGCGCGCATGCGCTGCTGCTGGAGGAATTTTTGGTGCGCGAGGCGGAAGCGGGGCGGCTCGCGCTGCCGCTTGGCGCGATCGCGACGAAAGCCCTGGTGCACGGTCATTGTCACCAAAAATCCTTCGGTGCGTTCAAGCCGGTCGAGCAAGTGTTGCGGCTCATTCCCGATCTGAACGTCGAGATCATCGAGTCCAGTTGCTGCGGCATGGCCGGCGCCTTCGGCTATGGCACCGATACCTATCAGGCGTCGATCGATATGGCCGAACTGTCGTTGCTGCCGGCTGTCCGTCGCGTTGATCAGGCCACGCTCATTGTCGCCGACGGCACCTCGTGCCGGCATCAGATCAAGGATGGCACGAACCATGCCGCGCTTCACGTCGCGCGGGTGCTCGCGATGAGCCTCGATCGCGCAAAATCCAACAAAACTCCCTCCTCCACCGCAAAGGAACCGCTCCATGGTTGAACTGACCCTCGACATCGCCCGCAAGATTCTCGACGCCGCGCTCGCCAAAGGCATTGAGAAGAAACTGAAACCCCTTGTCATCACCATTCTCGACGCCCGCGGCTGCGTCAAAGTCACCGCGGCGCAGGACGGCACCAGCCTGATGCGGGCCGAGATCGCACACGGCAAGGCCTATGGTGCGCTTGCCATGGGCATGGGATCGCGGGCGCTGTTCCAGCGTGCGCAGGAGCAGGCCTATTTCATCAGCGCGGTGAATGCGCTGGCGCAGGGGCGGCTGGTGCCGGTGCCGGGCGGCGTCTTGATCCAGGATGGCAATAGTTTGCTCGGCGCGGTCGGCGTCAGCGGCGACACTAGCGACAACGACGAGGCCTGCGCGGTTGCCGGCATCGAGGCCGCCGGACTGAAGGCGAATGCGGGGTAGTGGTCTGCAAATCGAGCGAGCGAAGCCACGTCATGCCGACTACGCGGTGCCTCATGCGGATCTGTTTTGCGACCCCAACGCGAAAGTTGCGCTGGCACGCTTTGCCCTAGGCGGGAACGACGATCCGCCGCACTACACCAAGCTGCCGTCAAATCTCGATGGCGGTCTGTCGGGCCTTCCTGGAACCGCTCGCACCGATTGCTCGCTTTCACATGGCATGGACATTCGAATCCGTGCCGGCGAAGGCCTTTCCCTACGGTCCAGGTGGGGGCGACCCTCCGGCCTTCTTCAGTCTCTGGATCAATCACCGAAAGGTCCTGTCAAAGTTTGGTTGGAAGCCCGGTTATGATGACTCATTTAACAATAAGCCTCGTCAACGATGAGGCCCATATTGCCGAGATCGACGCCGCACGACACGATGCGGCCTGTGAGCCTTATAAAGCCGCAGACATGTAATCGAGGCGGGGCGGAGCGCGCCGATATATGATCTCTGGAAACGGCGTTGCTTCTTGCATGACCCCGCTTTCGCGCACTCCATCACCAAGCTGCCGAAGACAGAACACGATGCCGAAGAACGGTAGGCCGCCGCGCGCTGCTGCTCGTTGCAGAACAGGATCGGCGTGATGCGCGTGCTACACCGGCATGAGCCGGCGGCATCCGCGCCGCGACGGAAGCGCCTTAAAAGCTGCAATCTGGTTCGATAGAAAAGCCGCCGCCGAGCTGAGAACATCAGCGACGGCTTCTCCACGGGCATGACACGCAGCCCGCGACCAATTTGGTCACTTGCTCTAAATCGAGGGTTAACTGTCCGTACTGCGCCCGATTTACCAATGATAGCCACCGTGGCGCAGGGACCGTTTCACGGCTCAGGACAGCTCAGTTTCATTAGGGATTTATCTAATCCTGAAGCAAGACCTTAGACTATTGAAAGCAGGCTGCCCGGTACTGAGGTTTAGGGGGCTATTTCGTGATCGACGAAAAAGTGAAAATCAAATGCCCGAAATGCTCGCAGATATTTAGAGAGCGAGCGCAGAATATCCGCAACGGATCCCAGACGAACTGCCAGCACTGCAATCGATTAATTACGTTCGATACCAGTTCGGAAGATAGAAACATCCGTCGAGCACTGCAGAGTGCCAAAGAAGTGCGAATCGCACTCGAAGCCCGATCCAAATCCGGAAGCGTAGCGCAAGGCACGAATTAGTTGGACCGCGCTCGCGACGGAACGCCACTCTTGGCAATGTCCTGTTTGAAGCACATTGCGGGACTCTAGTCCGGAAAGTGCCAACAAAACTCAGCCGCGCCGCGCCGCTTTAATCGCGGCGACGTCGATTTTCTTCATGCCCATCATGGCATCGAATGCGCGCTTTGCTTCATCGCCGCCGGCCGCCAGCGCCTCTGTCAGCACGCGCGGCGCAATTTGCCAGGAGACGCCCCACTTGTCCTTGCACCAGCCGCACGCACTCTCCTGGCCTCCATTGCCGACAATGGCGTTCCAGTAGCGGTCGGTCTCCTGCTGATCATCGGTGGCGATCTGAAACGAGAAAGCTTCGTTATGCTTGAACGCTGGACCGCCGTTGAGGCCGATACAGGGGACGCCGGCGACTATGAATTCCACCGTCAGCACGTCGCCCTCCTCACCGGATGGGTAGTCACTGGGTGCACGGTGGACGACACCTACTGCGCTGTTGGGAAAGGTTTCGGCGTAGAAGCGGGCAGCCGCCTCTGCATCCTTATCGTACCACAGGCAAATCGTGTTTTTGGCCATTGCGTGTCCTTTCGCTCGGCTTACGCGCCGTCTGCGGTTTCTATCGATGCCGTGCTGACTCTACTATGCGTTCATTGTAGTTAATCATTCTTCGGTTCCTATGGGCCCAGCATATCCGTGTCCAGACCGGTTCGGGATTGGCCGGGACGAGAACGCCAATGATCGGCAGCCTCGGTTTGAGCACGGACCGCAATTGGCCACGTCAGAACTGAGCCGCCAAGTACACTGAGCAATCGTCGCCATCTCATGGCACCCCTAAGCCACACAACGCGCATCATAGCGAACGCAAGTGGGGCATGGCCATGTGGCCTTTGGGTCAGATGAGTAGCGCCCGGCCCTCGTCCGCTTCGCCCTCAACATCGGACGTTGCTGCGACCGCTTGTGAGGTCCGAAACGTGCCACAAGCGGCCATGCCCAATCACGTCATGGAGCAAACATTCAGGCCCGCTGGCACAATGAGTTTCGGTGACGAGCAGCCAACTGGCTGCGGCTTTGCCGGCGGTCGAGCAGCACTGAAGCAGCTTGGCAACGTTGGTTGGCAGTCGGGGGAGCGCCGCAGGTGATGCGCGAATCGCGCCTTGCGTGATTCGTATTCTCAAGATCAATGCGCGGGTCGGCAACCTTGAACGGTTCATGCATGTGAACTGGGAAGGGCCCGCAGGTTGCCTTTTGCTCCCGGACCGGAATTAGCCCTTCCCAGACGCGACATCTCCGTCTTGATCGCGATCCGAAGAGCGAGACCGGGGGCGGTCGATGCCGCCCCCGGTTATCAAGCCTCGACTGGTTTCGTCACGTTATTGCCGGCAGATCCTCCAAACGACGCCGGTGCCCGGTATCTGCACCAACGGGGCATTGGCTGCACCCACGAATTTCGTATCCGACCCGGCCTGGCCGAAGTCGCGGACCGCGCCGTAGTCGGTGATCCACGCACAGCCGTCCGGCCCGAACCTGAGCTGGGTCGGACGGTTGAACCCGCGAATGCCCGCCTGGATGAAGGCCTGATCGCCGTTGTTGTTTTTGGCGAACCGCGTGATCTGGAGATCGAGCGGGTCGTCGTCGTTGGGGAAGTTGATGAGCTTGATCTCATGACCGACCTCGTTGGTCCCCGAGTTCGATGCCGAAAAGCCGAAATCGCCCTCGAGCGCGTAAAGCGCCGCGCCGCGTTGCACCGGCCCGTCGACGAAGGATTTCGGCGCGAAGTCGATGCCGGTGAAAGAGGAGTCGGGCGCCTCGAGCGCGATTGGCGACGTGATCGGCTGCGGTGGGTGGTCGAGCACGTTGCGGATCGGAACGTCCGCGGCAAAGATCTGTGCGAGGCTCGCCGGGGTGCACATGCTCGGCGGATTTTCAGGGTCACCGACGCACAGATCATCTCCCGGGCCGCCGACCGGGTCGAAACTGTGCTGGCTGGAGTTGAGGAAGCCGTAGCGATCCGGCCAGCCGTGATAGTCGGGGCTGCCGTCCTTATTCGCCTGCGCGATATGCAGCGCGTCCGGCGCATTGTTGGACGGTCTCGCCCCGCGCTCGTCGGCGCCGTCTTCGCCCACCAGCATCCGGCCCTTCAGCACGTGATCGTCGGGCGCGAAGCGGATAGCGTAGCCGTTTCGGTATCCCCACGAGAACGGCCGGATCGTGCTGGCGGGATTGGACACGTCGAGGCGAGCCGCCAGGATGGCGCCGTCGCAGACGCCGCGATGCATCGCGCCTTCGAACGCGGGCACGGTCGCGCCCGGGCGCTGCGTGCCGAACGGCGAGTAGCCGCTGGTCTTTACCCCGCCGCCCGAATCGAACACGTTCTTGCTCAGCACGATGTCCTGGCACGGAATGTCATTCTGGTTCAAGCCTCCGTTGTTGTCGCGACCGACCACGCCGCTGTTGGTTGTCGAGCCCTGCGACCAGTAGATCCACCCGTCCTTGAACGCCAACTGCTCCGACGGATGATCGCCCGTCGGCAGGTTCGTGATGAACGGCGTGACACGCCCGGTCATCGGATCGACCGTCACGATGCGCGAGCTGTTGTTTTGGCCACCCCCGTGCGTCGCCTGGTTCGAGTCGGTCGCGAACAGGCGGCCGCCGTCGAATCCGTACTCGAACGCGATGTCGACGGCAGGACCCGCCGGCTGGAGGCCGCCGTCGACCGTCGGCTTGGCCAGCGGACCGCGGATCTTGTTGCCATGTGCGTCGAAGACGAGGATGTCAGGGGTGAAGGGATTGGTCGGATCAAAGTTGCCCGAACCGAATGCGGTCTGTTCGTTGCATCTGCTGGGCAGCCCGTGGCCCGATTCGAGCACATAGACCTCGAACGATCCGCCTCTCTTACGAAACGCAATCCCCGTCGGGAAATTTAGCCCGGACGCGAAGCGCGACACCCTGAAGCCCGGCGGCACGACGATGTCCTCGCCGTTGCCGGGGCTGAAGAACGCGGTATTGTTGGGACATAGCGGGTTTGCGACCGTGGCGGCCTGCACGGCAGCCGGGGCGCTCGCGGCGAGCACGCCGCCCGCCACACAACCGAGCACTTTGAAATTTCTGTTCAACGTACGCGTACGACGACGATTCATAGATTCCTCCCATTCGCCGCTGTTGAAGGGCGGCGTGTTTATGACGAAATGCGAGGGAGCTTCGCCGACGTGTCAGTTAAAGCGGATTTGCAGTTGGAATCGTTCCCTTGATCGATAGCAGGCTGGCTCGCCCCACAACGACCTAGATCGCACCTGAAACGTAGCGGAATTGCGACGCGATCTAATCGCGTGCGGAAGTTTGCACGTCAGTGCTGCTGACAGATTTTTCCCTGAGAACGGGCTCAGCCTCGGCACTGGGGTGGAACGCTATCATTCGGCTTGAACTGGCCAGCGAGAGCCGAAGTCTGCTTTGGGTCTTGGCCGTGTAAAAACGCGCTGGCGGTAGCGTTGACGCCTTCAGCTGTCCTGGGCAGTTCTGCAATAGCAGACGGACGCATGTCGGCGGCGACTACGTCCTCATCGCCGCTATTAGCGGTTTGGTGCCCATAATGTTCATAACACGCGTCATATTGTAGGCCAGTACGTGCAACGCCATCTCGGCGGCAATCCGCCGGCGGTTGCGCGTCGGCCGTCACCAAACTGTCATGAATTACGGTCTTAAGGTCGTCTTGGGGCTGTTCTGCACAGCGAAATGCAGTTGAGACAAAAATGCAAGACCTTGAGAAGATGGCCGCCAAGCTTTGGGAAACCGCTCGCAAACTCCCGCCCGGCGTCAAGCAACATGCTCTACTTGAACAAATTGGGACGTTCCGCACCAAGTTGATTGTGGTCGCCGCGAAGCGAAAGCAACTGCAATCAGCCGAGTAGGGTCGCTCTAGCCTCCCGATTACGAGCCTGTACCTGAGCCTCCGCGCAAAGCGCCGGATAGCCCCTGCACGACTCCAGGAAGGCCGTTGGTGCGGGTTTGGTTGGCGGGGCGTTGGGCCCAGCGCGATCCACCCGAGAACTCGTCAGGTCAACGGCCCACGCCGCTCCTTGCTCTAAATTCTGAGAGGGTCTGTCGTCGAGGCGGCGGCAAGCTTCTGACGCTCAAGGATGCGGCTGACTACATCACAAAGCTGCCGAAGGCCGAGCAGCACCATCCGGCGTGGCAGGCCGCGGTCGAGGCGCTGATCCTGGTCGCGGAGACGGACGGCCCCACAATGTTTGCAAGTATCGGCGTCATGCTTGCGCTCAACCGGGACCATCGGCCAACATCAGAGCCGCGGCGCAAGGCCGTCAAGAAATACGAAGGTTAATTTAGCGATTACCAGTCTTTCAAAGTCGTGATCGAACCTTGGCACGCATCTTCCACACAGAACGGTGCTGGCGTCCGTTTTTAGTTGGAGTTGTTCAGTGAATGCCCCCGATCGTCATCTTGTGGTGATTACCGATACGCGCCTTTCAGCTATGATCAGTGCGGTATCCAATCTCCACGTTCAGTTATGCGAATTGAACGAACTGCGCGAGCGGGTCAGGAAAGCAGAACTAGCCCGGAAATCGCGGCGGATGGCGCGATCGCCTGCT
>JBATYU010000822.1:0-3878 GCA_049674245.1 Bradyrhizobium sp.
CCCGGCTCAGCCGGCCGCTCCACCAGCACCTCGATGAAGACGCGCGAGGACGCCCATTTGCAGGCGTTGTCGACGAGGTTGCCCGCCATCTCTTCCAGATCCTGCCGCTCGCCGCGAAATTTTGCCGAAGCATCGACCTTGACCTCGATGATCACGCCACGACCGCGATGGATCTTCTCCATGGTGCGCTGCAATGCTTCGATGACGGATGCCACCTCGGTCACCGTGCCGATAATGGTAGGTCGTGCTGCGATGCGCGCACGTTCCAAATGATGGGCGACCTGCTCACGCATCAGATCGGTCTGCTCCAGAACCTTGCTCGCGAAGGGATTGGCGCCATTGGCGGACGCTTCGTTGACGATGACGGATAGCGGGGTCTTGATGGCGTGCGCGAGATTGCCGACATGGGTGCGGGCGCGCTCGACAATTTCGCGGTTGGCGTCGATCAGCGCGTTGGTCTCGCGCGCCAATGGCGCGATCTCGACCGGAAATTCGCCCTCCAATCGCTCGGCGCGGCCGGACCTTATGTCGGCGATCGATTCCGAGATGCGCTTCAACGGCGCAAGGCCGAAGCGGACCTGGAAGATCGTGGTCAGCAGCAACACGATGCCGAGCGCCGCGAAGGTGCCGCCGAGGTAATAATCGAAGCTGCGCGTCTCATCGAAAATCTCGGCGGCGTCACCGGCCACACTGACCAGGAACTTGCCGTCGGCGCCGAGATCGACCGGGCGCTCCACCATGCGCAGGCTCTGGCCCTCCGGACCCTCGACATAACCTAGCCGGATGCCTGCCGCGGTCAGTTCGGCGCCGTGCTCCTCGAGCTTCGGCAGCTTCTTGTCCCACAGCGAGCGCGACGCGCGGACCTCGGGTTTTTCGGAATCGGCGCGGCTGATCTGCCAGTACCAGCCTGACAGCGGCAATTCGAACAAGGGCTCACCGAGCGACTGGAACTGGCGGTCGGGCGGCTCGTCGGGGGTTGCGACTTCGGCGATCAGGGTGCGCAGATAGAGGTTGAGACGGCGATCGAAGGCGCGCTCGGTCGCGTCCTTGTAGACCGAGGACAATACGAAACCGGTGATAACGAGAATCACCACGACCCATGCGGTCGCAGACAGGAACAGGCGGGTGGCGAGCGAAGAGGCGCGCATCCGCACAGGATACCGAAAAGTATCTCCTTGGGCCAAGGCCCGATTGAAGGCCCGATTGAAGGCCCGATCGATGGATGCCAGTGTTCGGGCGGGATCACATCCGGACCGGAGCAAGGAGCCGCGACTGATCGATGTTTCGATCAAGTGCCGGGCGTCGGCGGCGTCAGCAAATAGCCCAATCCCCGTACGGTCTGGATGATATCGACTTCCAGCTTCTTGCGGATGCGGCCGACAAACACTTCGATGGTATTGGAGTCGCGGTCGAAATCCTGGTCGTACAGATGCTCGACCAGCTCGGTCCGCGAGACCACGCGTCCGGTGTGGTGCATCAGATAGGCCAGCAACCGGTATTCGTGCGAGGTCATCTTGATCGGATTGCCGGATACGCTGACCCGGCCGGTGCGGGTATCCAGCGAAACCGGGCCGCAGGTGAGTTCGCTCTGGGCGTGGCCGGCGGTGCGCCGCAGCAGGGCGCGAATCCGCGCCAGGATTTCCTCCAGATGAAACGGTTTTGCGACATAGTCGTCGGCGCCCGCATCAAAACCCTGAACCTTGTCGCTCCAGCGGTCGCGCGCGGTGAGGATCAATACCGGCATCGCGCGTCCGTTGCGGCGCCAGGCTTCCAAGACCGAGATGCCGTCCATCTTTGGCAGGCCGATGTCGAGCACGACGGCGTCATAGGGCTCGCTGTCGCCGAGGAAATGCCCCTCCTCGCCGTCGAATGCGCGATCGACCACGTAGCCGGCATCTGACAGTGCAGTGGTGAGCTGACGGTTGAGATCCGGATCGTCCTCAACAACGAGCAGGCGCACGGTGATCTCCGAAAGTGAATTTTACGCCACCCAGATGATCCCTGCGGGCGTGAACCGTTTATGAACAGAGCAACACCGGAAACGTTACTTTTTCTTCACAAATGCCCTTCGTTATTTTTAGTCGCGTTTCCATGCCGCCGGGTTCGCGGGGGACGCGCGGTTGATCCCCAGCGCTGCCTGGCGTTCGATCTTGGCGGGGTAACTTGGCGGCCAACGTGCCGAGTCGGAAGCCCCGACGGGCCATGGCGCCCTCTTAGGTACGGAAGAACACGAACCAGATCACGCCCAGGATCAGGATCGCAAGCCCGGTCGATATCGTGAGCAGCGCGAACACCGAAGGCCCGAACTCGGCCTGGCGTGCTTCGGTCGGGGTCTCGACGATCTGACGTCGTTCGTTCCTTGTTGCCATGGTGCCCTCAGCTGCTTGGCGCCGTGCTAATCCCCGCGCTTTCCGCGGGCGTAAGTCACTGAGGCAACGCCCGATACCGGCTGATGTTCCGGGTCTTTCGACCCACCACAATGGGGTGCACCGAACCCGATTTGCTGGACCCGCCATCGGTTAACGGCGTTAAGAGATTCCCGAGGGGCTGCGGGTTCAAAACCGGGTTCCCCGTGCTATGATCTACGGTCGTCTGTAGCGTATCGGAGTATTGCCATGGCCCCCCGCGCCAATTGGAAGGGTTTTTTGCGACTTTCGCTCGTGACCTGCCCGGTCGCGCTCTATCCGGCAACGTCGGATAGCGAAAAGGTCTCCTTCAACCAAATCAACCGCAAGACCGGCCATCGCATCAAATACGCCAAGGTCGATGCCGACACCGGCGAGGAAGTCGCCAACGAAGACATCGTCAAGGGCTACAAGGTCGACACCGACACCTATATCGAAGTTACCAAGGACGAGCTCGACGACATCGCGCTGGAATCGACGCATACGATCGAGATCGACGAATTCGTGCCCAAGGCGGATATCGACAACCGCTATCTGATCCGTCCCTATTATCTCGTTCCCGACGGCAAGGTCGGCCACGACGCTTTCGCCGTGATCCGTGAAACCATCCGCAGCATGAACAAGGTCGCGGTCGGCCGCGTGGTCTTGACCAATCGCGAGCACATCATCGCGCTCGAGCCGCTCGGCAAGGGTCTGATGGGCACGCTGCTGCGCTATCCCTACGAGGTGCGCAGCGAGAAGGAATATTTCGACGACGTCCAGGATGTGAAGGTCACCAAGGACATGCTGGATCTCGCCAAGCATATCGTCGAGCAAAAATCCGGATCGTTCGAGCCCGAGGCATTCGAGGATCATTATGAATCCGCCCTGATCGACCTCATCAACAAGAAGCGCAGCGGCATTCGCCTGCCTGCCAAGGCGGCGCCGAAATCGAGCGGCAATGTCATCAATCTGATGGATGCGCTAAAGCGCAGCCTCGCCAGCGAGAAGCAGTCTGCGCCGGCCACAAGGGCCAAGGGCAAGAAGGCAGGCAAGGCTGCCTCAGGCCAGCGCGAAATGCTGCTGCCGATCTCGGGCAGCGGCAAGCGCGCGGCCAAGGAAGAACCAAAAGTGCAGGAGAAGAAGGCCGAGAAGCCGGCGCGCGCCCCTGCCCGTTCCAAGAAAGCGGGATAGCCGACGGCGGCTGGCGGATGTTTGCACGGATCGGTATGATGCGGGCGCTCAACGGGGATGGCCGAGAGCGATAGCGGTGACCGCTCGCCTGCCGCTATTTCAGCGACGAATTCACCGAGACGAATTTGCCATTGAGCGTACTGCCGATCCCGTTGACGGCGGCAAGAATCACAATGCTGAGGCCGGTGGCGATCAGGCAATATTCGATCGCGGTCGCGCCGGATTGATCGCTCAGGAATCTCGAAATCAGCCCACGCATTCAAAACTCCTGTCCGGCGGCCGTTCCCGCGGGGATTCTCC
>JBATYU010000823.1:0-2894 GCA_049674245.1 Bradyrhizobium sp.
TCTGCAGCCTGACCGAACGCCAGTCGCAACTCAAGCCTAGCATCGGCTTGCTTGATCAAGGGAAATGTGGGCGGTGAAGCGGGGAGACTTCACCGCCCTTACCTTCCGACGGGGGGGCGTATTCCACCGGAAGTTAAGCCGGAGCGGTGAGCCTTGCGGCTGGCGCGGTCCTCCGACCGAAGCCTGATGGCTAATGCCGATGCGCGGCGGAAAAATCCTAGTGGAACCAATGGGCCATGAGCGCACAAGCGAAGCCCACGACCAAAATGCCCGAAGCTATGACGGACACTAGGTCAATTGACCGAGGGTGACCGCCTCCGACAATCAAATCGAAATGTCTGGAGTGATCTGCGTCGCGATATGAATGAAGCCGCATGGCAACTGCACTCCTAAATAGTGGGTCCAATTCGGGCTGTGCCGCGTGGCGATTTGCTTGTGAAGCATTCGCGCAAGAGCCGATCCACCACTAGCTGGGTCTCAATCTCAAGTTGGGATGGTGCGGACCTCGCGATTGTGCCGGGCCGCCATCCTTGCTCGCGAGAAATCCCGTCGGCCGTGGTTGGTGGGTCGTAGACGTGGCTGAAGATCGCGGCGCCATAAGACATGATCTCCTCCCCAAGCAAATTGAACTACAGCGAAGGCCCGGATCAAAGAGTGCTATAGGCTTGCGGTCCTCACAATTGGATCAAAGGACATTGTCCTTGAGTACACTGTCCACTGTCCCAATGGCCCCCGTGACGGTGAGAGCGGCAGCCACGGGTTGATCTAGATCAAGGCAACGAAGGCGCGCGTGACGGTTGATCAGATCGGACCATGGGTGCTGCCCCGATGAAGCGCCACACCCTTTACTTCCGTCTCTCGCTGATCTGGCTCGCTATCTTGGTCGTTGGCCTCGCATTTTTGTGGTTCAGGTAAAGCTGCCGTCGATAAGCCACTATGACGGTCCAGCGGCGTCGGTACAAAGAGGAAGCCTGATCCAGAAAGACGCGCCGCCGTGATCCTCCATGATCCGCCGAGAAAAAAATTTGACCAAACTCAAGGCGGGCCTGTCGCAAATTGCAGGACGGCGATACTAAGACTGGGTCGACCCACAACCTGCGTGATAGCAAGCCATGCCGTGGCACCCAATGTCTCGAAGAAGATCGCTTCCGGGACGCATCAAAGACAAATTACGCTCCCTATTGACCTTTTGCGGCTCCGCAATTGCTTGGCCATTTTTCCGCTTACTAGACTTGGCGCTCTGGAGGCGACAAAAGTACTACGACAAGTTATCACGCCACTGCGTTACGGCTTGTTTTGTGGAATGCTGGACGCTCATTTGCGGAAACAAGCCCGTAGACGGCATATCGCCAATCTTCGAAGGCATTTTCAATTCGATCAGCCATTTTACTAGGACGGCAAGCGAACAACGTGGTGATTTCAACGCCTTTGAGCATACACTCCTTCGCAGTCGGTTCATTGCGTGGGTCTTGCGCAATTCCCCAAAGCCTGAAGATGCGAGCGCTATCGCATTTGCATCTGAACACAACTTAAACCCAACCATCGAAAAGTACGTAAATTTACATAACTACGTTGCGTTTGTTGCCGCGCAAGAAATTCGTCCGCTGGAAGAACTCGTAAAGGAGCGACCCAGCGCTGAATACTGGAAGGGCACCGTTCGGTTTAAGGATTTGCCGGACCCGCTCAACGAAACGACGAAGCCCCGATCAGTGGGTAAGTTTCTGCGAGCAAACGTTGTTCGGCTGCAATCCGAACTCGCGCAAAGTAACTACATCAAGATCGATTTTTCTTTTTCCGACGTTTCGACACTGCTAGCCTTGCTCGGCACACTGCTTGTGGTGCTTGGCTATACACGCGTGTTCATTCTAGGAAAGTACTTTGGATTTCCCTTCCAAGAGTATTTTGGTGTGTCGGACTATCTTTCGCGAAGTCTCAATATTACCGGACAAGTGTTGTTCAGTGCCATGCTAACAGCTGCATTCGGCTTTACTTATCTCTCTAGCGCGAACGCTTATTCGCTGACCCAAGAGGATTTGCGTCGCAAATCCGCGCCCGGCAGAATTAATAGCATCACTTGGCATATTGTCGGCTTATCAAGCCTTCCTGCTTTGGCGTTTCACTACTACATGGCAGGAGTGGTTGATCCATTGCTCGCATTGGCGGGAATGATTTACGTGGGATCGTTCGCGGTTGGGCACATAAGTGCCCGATACTTTGAAAATCCGCTCAAATCATTTCTCTTGCTTAGTCTGATTTTCTTGAGTTTCGTGAACACAATTTCGGGCGTCATTCTTGAAATCAACTCGCTCAACCGGCCAAGTGAAACAAGTCCAAGGCGTGTCGTAAAATTCAGCGATGCGGAGTATCAGGAAACGGATTGGCAATTCATAGCCTTCACGAGTGACTACGTAATCATGAGGAACCGGCAAACTCAGCAAGTGCTGGTTCGCGCGCGCTCCGACCTCAGGGTCGTAGAGAGCAATGCCGCAGCAAAAGCTTCCAATCCTCCCGGACCATAGCCGGACAAACATGCTTCTTGCGCCAAGCGCCAAACCGCTAAGCGGTCATCTATAATTATGCTCCGTCGTTTGAAATAAGCATGCTTCACTTGGAAATTCTCCGGGCAGTTCAATCAGAGTGGCCCAGGGCGCTTTGCAATGCGATCCTGACAGCGGCTCGCTCGCTACGGCGCTATTTGGTAGCGCGCTTCGCTCGCCGCCTCTGGTCACGCAAAAGAAGCATCAAGCATATGGTATACTATATGTGTGCCCTAGATTGACACCGCGAGCGCACCCGAAACAGCAGGAAGCGCGAGGCATGGTCGGTGACAGTCAGCGGATAGCAGTACCGGCCATTGCCGAGCTTGAACTCGCCCTTGAAGTCGGCGCACCACA
>JBATYU010000824.1:0-7392 GCA_049674245.1 Bradyrhizobium sp.
CTTCGCACAACCCTTCAAGATTTCTTGTCGATCGAGGCGATAGCGTTTCCGGCATACCCATGAGGTTAGCGCAATCGCCATGACTGGGCCTATGTTTTTCTCCGCCGCGCCGTGGCAGTCATTGTTAACGCTGGTACTAAGAGCCGTGGCCTTGATGGGAAGCCCGGGGCCGACGAACATGGCCGTGATGGCGACCACGGCGGCGTTCGGAATCCGCGCGTCGCTCGGCTTTGTGTCGGGCGCCATCGTGGGTACTTCGGCGGTTCTGCTGGCGGTCGCGACCGGGGTTGTCGGGCTCATGATGTCGATCCCAGGCCTTGGGTCGGCGCTTACGCTCGCCTCAAGCGCTTATATCCTCTATCTGGCGTGGAAGATTGCAGCCGCGCCGCCGCCGGCAAAACAGGCAGCCGACGGTCTGGCGCCTTCGTTTGTGGCGGGGCTCCTGCTCGCGATCGCCAATCCCAAGGCCTGGTTTGCGATCGCCGCGGTGTTTACGGGCTCGATGCTGGTTGAGACCTCCCGCGAGTTCGACGCCCTCCTTAAGACCGCCGTGCTCACGGTCATGATCGTGATCATCCATTTATTTTGGATGCTCAGTGGCGTGTCGCTCACCGGCTTTCTCGGCGACCCACTGCGATCGCGTATCGCCAACATTCTGTTCGGGCTGATCTTGGTTGGAACAACCGTGCTTGCGTTAATTCGCTGAAGTGCCGCGAGACCCGCAGGCCGGTCAAACCTTCTCCAGCTTCTGCAGGCAGCGGGCGACGCGAACCTGCGGCGGCATCGGCGTATCGGGAAAGCTGGTCTTCCAGTTGGTGACGCCGACCTCGCCGACATAGATGTCGCCTTTGGAATCCAGCGCGAGCCCGTGCGGTGCCAGGAATTTGCCGGTCTCAACGCCGGGGCCACGCTCGCCGCCGAGCCGCGCAATCCGTTTGCCCTTGCAGTCGACGATGGAGAGGCGTGGGCCGAGATTGGGTACCTTGCGATTGACGACCATGCCGGGACCGAGCTCGCCGATGACAAAATTCGGCTGCTTGCCGCCGCAGCAACAGAGCGCGCAGGGCCGGTGCAAATTGTTCCACTGCGCCTCGTATTTGCCGTTGCCGTTGAACACCTGCACGCGGTGGTTCTCGCGGTCGGCGACATAGACGAAGCCGTCGGCATCGGTTGCGATGTTGTGGACGATGTTGAACTGGCCCGGATCGGTGCCAGGCTCGCCCCAACTCATCATCCGTTTGCCGCCCGGCGTGTATTTGTGGATGCAGGCGTTGCCGTAACCGTCCGAGACATAGATCTCGCCCTTCGGTGATAGCGCGGTATGGGTACAGCGGTGGAACGGATTGCCGCTCATGAAGGGCGCCGGCCGGTTCGGAATGCCGATGGTCAGCAAGACCTTGCCCTCGGTCGTGCACTTGCGCACGGTGTGGTCGCCGTCATCGGTGCAATAGAGATTGTCTTCGGCATCGATGGAAAGCCCATGCGCGCGGGTGAACACCGCCTCGCCCCAGCTTGTGATGAAATTGCCCTCACGGTCGAACACGACCATCGGATGTTCGCCGCGGTTGAAGACGTAGATGCGATCCTTGCTGTCGACGGCAACGGAAGCCACATCGGTGAGTTTCCACCGCTTCGGCAGCTTCGCCCAGTTTTCCACCACACGGTAGCGGTGCTCGCCGGAACCGAGGACGGCTGGCTCCGCGGTGGAGATCGTCGCTGCAGGAAGGTCAGCGGCCATGCGGCAAGAGCCCTTCCTCGATCGCCTTGATCTGCAAGGCCAGATATTTCGAGCCGATCCGGCATTGCGCCAGCCCTCCGGCGATGAACCAGAGGCCCGGCTGTCCGGTGCGCACATACATGTTGCGCAATTCCTGCTCCTCGCCGAATCCCCAGATCGGTCCGACGCGTTTGACAACTTCTTCGCCGAATAGTTTGCGCACCAGCTCTTCCTGGGGCTTGTAGCCGGTCGCCAGCACAATCAGGTCGGCCGCTATCGTCTCGCCGCTCTTCATCTTCGCGCCGGCCGCGACGAATGTGTCGATATCGGCAAACTGCTTGAGAGCGATCTCGCCTTTGACGATCAGGTCGGAGCAGCCGACATTGAAGTAATAGCCGCCGCCTCGCGTCAGATATTTGAACTGCCAGCCGGTATTGTCCTCGCCGAAGTCGAGCTTGAATCCGACCCGCTCCAGGCCTTCGAGCAATTCCTGGTCGAGTTGTTTCGATTGCTCGGTCACCATGGCGTGGCTTTTTCGCGCCAGCGGCAGCGGCATCGAGGTCGCAATCAGGTCGTTGTCGTCGAGCGTTCCCTCATTGTAGGGCGAGTAGACCAGTTGGGCCGATGGCTCGATCGAGACGATCAGCGTCGGGCTGCGCTGCACGATCGTCACCTCGGCGCCGCTGGAATATAGGTCTTGTGCGATGTCGTGACCGCTATTGCCGGTGCCGATCACGATCGCGCGCTTGCCCTTCCAGTTCTCGCCGTCGTCATACTGGCTGGAGTGCACGACCTTGCCGGTAAAGTTCTTGAGCCCGGGAATATCGGGCAGGTTCGGGATGCCGGACACGCCGGTGGCGAGCACGACATGGCGCGGATGCATCGTCCGCCTGACGCCGGCGCGGCTTAGCGTCACCGTCCAGCGGTCTTGCTTCTCGTCAAAGCTGCCGCCCTCGAATTCGGTCTCGGTCCAAAAATTCAGCTCCATGGCCTCGACATAGGCCTCGAACCAGTTGGCGAGCTTGTCCTTGGGAATATAAGTCGGCCAGTTCGGCGGAAACAGCATGTAGGGCAGGTGGTTGACCTGCACCTGATTATGCAGCGTCAGCGCGTGATAGCGCGTGCGCCAGTTGTCGCCGATGCGCTGGCCCCGATCGACGATCAGCGTATCGACATTGAGCTGCTTCAGCCGCGCCGCGATCGACAGGCCGGACTGGCCGCCGCCGATGACGAGCACGGTGGGGTCGTGGTCGGCATATTCGGCCGACGCTTTACGCAAGTCGAGCCAGTTCGGCCCGCGAAAATCGCGCGAATAGGCGTTGCCGCGGGGGCGCGCCACGCCGAGCTGTTCTTCAAATCCTTTCAATTCCTCAACCGTGGTCAGGAGTGTCCAGGCCTTCAGCCGGTTGCCGTCGGCAGCGTCTGGCGTGAGCCGGATGATGCCGTTGCCGAGCCCGAGGGCGGTTTCGAATTTGAACATCGTTTCGATCGAGGTAATCCCGGCGCGGCTCACCCGGCGCGGCGCGGCGCGGCCGGGATCGATCTGGAAGTTTTTCGGCGCCGCGCTGCGGCTGCGGGCTTGCAACTCTCTTAAGATAGCGTCGGCACCTTTGATGGTCTGAATGTTCCAGCTCAGCGCCAGCACATCGCGCCAATAGCTTTCGGAATGAAACAGCGCCTTGAGCTCGCCGGGATTTTTGAGCGCGCTTTCGAATCGTGCCAGCCAGCTTTCCGCCGCGACCGAAATATCATCCGTTCTGTCCAGCATGCGCGGTTCTCCTGGCGGCCGTCTTTCTGCGGCCTTTCTCAGCTCCAAAACCTATCCTGTTTGGCATCGTTCAGGAAGGGTGGGTTCGGCAGGGCTGTCCTGCCTATCTTCACCGCTGGGCTAGGTTAAGTCTTTCCCTGCTGCGTCGCCGGCGGCGGATTTTTAGGTCGGTCGATTGCCAGGTGCTCGAGCGGCAATGGTGCCCCTGCCTTGAGCGTCTGGATCGCAATGTTGCTGCGTACCTCGCGCACGATCGGCAGGTCGAGGAGTTTGCCGACCAGAAAGCGCTGGTAGTCGCCGAGATCGGGGACCACGACTTCGAGAAGGTAATCCGCCTCGCCGGAGACGAGGTGGCAGGCAACCACCTCGGGCATGGCGACGACGGCCTTCTCGAACGCCAGCGCACGCGCGTTGGTGTGCCCGTCGATCTTGACGCCGATGAAGACCGAGAAGCCAAGCCCGATGCGGTCGCGCCGCAACGCGGCCCGATAGCCTTCGATGTACCCGTCGCGCTCCAGGCGCTTGACGCGGCGCAGACATGGCGATGGCGACAGGCCGATCTTGTCGGCCAGTTCGACGTTGCTCAAACGTCCATTGGCCTGCAGCTCGGCCACGATGCGGCGGTCCGCCGGATCAAGATCGGTTTTTGGCATATTAGCGAAGGCCTGCGGGCAGGAATGGCATCTTCTTGCATATTCATCGCCGATATTGGCGTAGTTTGCAAGGACATGCCTTGAGATCTCGTGTCACGTTGAAGGGGGCAAGCCCTCAAGAACCGATGGAGCCCGCGATGCCCGACCGTGCCACCTACCATTCCTTGTTTGACGCCGTTGATCGGTATTTCGACCTGATGTTTGACAATGACGTGTCGCGCTTCGACCAAGTATTCGCCTCCAGCGCCCAATTGCACGGATTGCTGCGAGACGGAAATCTGCGTCCGTTGCCCGCGAAAGAATACAAGAATGAACTCGCGTCCGGACCGTCGCCAAAGTCGAAGAACGCTCCGCGCCAACAGGAAATATTGCTGGTGGATTTCGCGTCGCCGACCCAGGCGGTGGTGAAGGTTCGCGTTAGGGCCGATACGCTTCTATATCTCGACTACCTGTCATACCATCATATCGCTGGCGCGTGGCTGATCACGGCGAAGTCGTTCCATGTCGAGCACAGATACGAAGTGCCGAAGAGCTGATGCATCCATTTTTCGGGATACCGAGCGAGCGTCGTGTCGTCCGGTTACTCCGCAAGCGACAGCATGTGGCCCTGCTCCGGCGGAATACGACCGTTGAGGGTATCGAGATAGATCTGTTTGACCGCTGCGAGGCCCCGGCCTTCGATCACCTTCAGCCGCCGGTCCAGCGTTGGCGCAAAGCCCGACCACGCGACGCCGAACCGCTTGTCGACGCCACCCGGTCCCCATTCCTTGGCGCGTTTGCGAATCTGGTCGGGGGCGAAAAACCATGCTGGCTTGGCGCCCGGCAGTTCCGGCTCATCCGGCGATGAGCTGCGGTGCGTCAGTCCGATACGCCCGGAATATTTCATGTGATCGCCGAAATGCCGGTGCAGTTTTTCGCGCAAGCCGCTGTCGCCCGCCATATCCACAAACGCGACCGGCGAACCTGCCGGCAGCGAGGTCACGCGGTCATAGGTCACGACCTCGTGGTAGCAGCCCAGCGACTGGACGAAATCAGTATTCGCCGCCGAGGTCAGCCCGATCACCTTGATACCGGCACGGGCCTGCAACAGATGGGCAAGGCCGAACGCGGTCTTGCTGGAGGCGGAAGACAGCACCACGCTTCGCGCGCCGTAAAACTCGTTCTCGGCGAGATAATCGTCGACCAGGAACGAGAGCATGAACAAGGGCCGCAGCAGCGCCTGATGGTCGCCCCGTCGCCCGGCGAAAGCGGGATCGCCGGTGATGCGCGCATAGGCGTTGTAGACCGGCGCCACGGCTTGCCGGTGCGCGGCGGCATCGCGCAAGGCCCGCTTGGTAACCTCGCTGGCCTCGATCACGAGATGCGTCGCCATCGGGAAATAACCGAACAGGCGTTCGCCCTCGGTAACATTAGGATGTTTCGAGGCGATCACCTCGCCAAAGCCCCACACCGGAATGTTGCCGAAGCCCTGCGGCGCCGGAAACAGTTGCCAGTATTTCAGCTCATCGCCGAGCACCGCGTAGGTGATGTTGTTGGCGGTGAAGGCGAAGCGATCGATCCTGATCAGTAGTGCGTCGCTCGGAAGAGCGGCGGCATCCGGCAATTCGGTTGCAATCGATTTGCACTGTTGCAGATCGTTGCGGGCGACCACGAAGTCGGTGGATTTCATTTTTTAGGATCCCGACGTTTTTCGCGCCGTAATCTTTGCTTTCATCAATGGCTGTTTTGCAACAGCAACATAGTTTGAAACGCTGTTCGTTTTTTGCGCTTTTTGCTCGCCCGCGATCACGCCTTCGCGTTTCTTGATCGCCCGGTAGTAGCTCCACCACAGATGCGCGGCCGCGCCCCGCAGCGGGCGCCAAGGCTCCGCCAGCGGCGCCATCTCCTTTGCGGTCGGACGCTTCTTCAGCTTGAGGCCGATCTTGACCGCTTCCTGCACGGCGAGATCGCCCGCGGGCCAGGCGTCGCCATGGCCGAGGCAGAACAACAGGTACACGTCCGCGGTCCACGGACCGATCCCGTGCAATGACGTCAGCGTGTTGTGCGCGGCGTCGGCGTCTTCGTTTGCCAGCACGTCGATGTTCAGCCGCTCCGCGGCGAGTTCGCGCGCGAGCCCCTTCAGGGTCTTGATCTTGGCCGCCGACAGGCCGAGCCGGCCGAGGCGATCGGCACGGGCGCGACGCAGCGCGTCGGGATCGAACGGATCGAACGCCGCGCTGATGCGGGCCCAGATCGCAGACGCGCTCGCGGTCGACAGTTGCTGCCCGCAGACGATATGCGCAAGGCCCGCAAAGCCGGGCTCGCGCCGCCGCAACGCCGGCATGCCGGTGATCTCGAGGATCGGTTTCAGCCGCGGGTCCTGTTTGACCAGCACACCAATCGCGTCCTCAAGATCGGCCTGGGAGTTGAGGTGGATGAGCATTTTCACAATTCTTCGTCATGGCCGGGCATAGTAGTCTGCCTTGCGCAGACTACGTAAACTTGCCTGCGCTCCCGGCCATCCACGACTTCTTACGATATACGTGTCGAGCAAGCTCGTCTTACACCAGCATGAGGGCTTGAACTAATCGGGCAGAATGTAGACGTGACAACTTTCTTACCGCACCACTGCAAGGACGTGGATGGCCGGGACAAGCCCGGCCATGACGGCATCTAGCCAATGCCGCCCACCTTCCGTTTTGCGCCAAGCCCGAACGGCTATCTGCATCTCGGTCACGCTTATTCGGCGCTGTTGAATTTCGATGCCGCGCGGGCGACCGGCGGCCGGTTCCTGCTGCGGATCGAGGATATCGATGCGACGCGCTGCAGGAGCGAATTCGAAGCCGCGATCTATCAAGACCTTGCCTGGCTCGGCCTATCATGGGAAACGCCGGTGCGGCGGCAGTCCGAACATCTTGCCATCTATCGCGACGCGGTTGAAAAATTATCAACCCGAGATCTGGTCTATCCGGCCTTCGAAAGCCGCGCCGAGATCGCAAAACTGGTGGCGCAGTGGGAGGCTGCAGGCGCTTGGCCGCGCGATCCGGATGGCACGCCACTTTATCCGGGTACCGCGAAGTCGCTTGCGTCCGATCAGCGGCGGCGGCTGATCGATCGAGGGGCGCCTTACGCGCTGCGGCTCGACATGACGGCGGCACTCGGGCGTGCGGGCGCGCTCGGCTGGAGCGAGCATGGCGGAGGTCCCAACGGCGAGACCGGCCAAATCAACGCCCGGCCCGAACGGTGGGGCGACGTCGTCCTGGCGCGCAAGGAAA
>JBATYU010000825.1:0-5774 GCA_049674245.1 Bradyrhizobium sp.
TGAGGTTGGTTGACCCCTCGATTCTCAAGACAGGACGCCCGGCTTGTCACCGGCTCTCGCTTAACTCGTCACTCCATCGGCGCCACCGCCTCCGCGCGCAGCGCGCTCCTGCGAAGCGGGTTCGTTCTGTGGCACAAAGCTGACGTGGCTCCGGGGGTGAGCGATGTCCGCACCTGGGTGAAAAGCAGACATCCATAACATCCGATTGCGATTGGCCGCTTCTGGCGCGAAGCGGCCGTTCATACGCAATCGTATATCGTGGTCGATAACGCATGAGCCGAGACCGGCGAGGAGGTCGCAAAACTTTGTAGTCTGCTAAGGCGCGGACAGGGCGCTCGCCAAGGGGCATTCGCGAAATATTGGGCCCGAACTCAGCCTAGCCAAACAGCTCGGGACCCATCTCGGACATCAGCCTGACGAAAATCTAAGGCCGAGTGTGTGCCGTTTCTAGCTCGCCGACCGGTCGCAAAGTGGAAAATGGTGGTAGGCTGACGTATCGAGCTCGGGGTGGACAACTAGATTACGCGGACCGTGCGACCGGCCCAAGGCAAATTAAATGAGTATGGCGGGTTGAAGGGCGATTAGATGAAGCGGCTCTAGAAGCTGCGCAGGCGTTGATCGTGTGACGACCAGCTTCATGACGGGCCGGCTCTGTTGATATCGCAATCCCGGTGATAGGCGCCCTTTCATACAAGAAACAAACGCAACCGTATTTCCCGACTGTTTCTCAATAGGACTCGGCATGAAAGAGCTTTACGGAAAAGTTGCGGTGATTACGGGTGCGGCCAGTGGATTTGGTCGTGAATTTGCGATCCGTTGCGCCGACGAAGGAATGAAGGTTATTCTCACAGATATCGATACAGGTGGCTTAGGTACCACCGTTGCGCTGCTCAAGCCTGGCACCGAGTCCCTCGTGATTGGCAGCGACGTCTCCAGTGCCGACAGCATTGAGCATCTGGCAAGGTCGACATACGACCGCTTTGGCGCATGCCACCTGCTCTTCAACAACGCGGGCGTGGGAACGGCGGGGCCGATCTGGACGGCCACGCTCGACGACTGGAAGTGGACGTTGGGTATCAACGTGATGGGCGTGGTTCACGGGTTGCGCAGCTTCGTGCCGCGCATGCTGGCGCAAAAGGAAGAGTCTTACATCGTCAACACAGCCTCCGCAGCGGGGCTGCTTGCGCCCCCGGGCTCCGGCGTCTATGCCGCGAGCAAACACGCCGTGGTCGCGATCACCGAATGCCTTCATCACGAGCTGCGCGGCCAGAATGCGCCGATCGGCGTTTCCGTGCTATGCCCCGCATTTGTTGATACCGGGATATCGAACTCCGAACGCAACCGGCCCGCGGAGTTCGCGGACTCCAATCCGGAAGCGGAACAGTACTCGGATCGCATCAGACAGGCGATCAAATCAGGAAAGTTATCCGCCGCCGACATCGCAAGGATCACGATCGACGCGGTGAAGGACGGGCGCTTCTATATTCTGACGCACCCGAACGTGAAAATCGCGGTGGAAATCAGGATGAACGATATTCTGTTGGATCGGCAGCCGACCAATACATCGCAGCGCTGACGTCGCCGATTTTCCGCAATTGTTCATCGGCGCGTCGTTGTGGCATCGTTCGCGCCAATGTCGCATGTTGGCGCGAAGCGGCCGTTTGCCAAGCCTAGGGCTTGAGGATCCGCGATCGACACCGCTTCGCTCGTTACAACAATACGCTCGCGATGGTGTGGGGCAGGCAGCGGAAGACACAAATGCGATTTACAATTGATGTGTAACGCATCGATCTTGTTGGGTCTCAAAACGAGATGATTTACATCTAAGCCATTGAAATAGTGTCGTAAACACGAGACTCTTAATCAGCGGGTCCCCGGTTCGAGCCCTGGTGCGCCCACCAAACCTTCCAATTAATTCAAGAAGTTAGAACGAATTTGCGTCAGCGCGCTTTCAACGACAAAGTAATACGACATATGACATATGAAGTTCTTCGCCGCGTTTCTCACGTCGCAACGGGATCGGAAGCTGCCCTGTCGATTAGCAGTGTTTGCGGGGCAGGGGCGCTTGTGGGGGGTCCGCTACATCAAGCAAGGAACCATCGGTTGAAGTCAGGATTTGTGTTACTTCATTTGTGAACAACCTTTGCGATGGGCCGGTAAACGTGTCAAGGAAACCACGCCTCTTTCATCTCATGTCGCTGGCGCAGCACCGACTCTTCAAGTTTACCGACTCTACCTTCAAGGAAGCGCTTGGCGTCAGCCATACCCAGCTTGGTGTCCTTTGGATGCTCGAAAGCAAACCTGGCGTGATGCTCAAGGATGTCAGTGATCAAATGGGCATTAATGCGTCCGCTATAACGGCTCTCATTGGCCGCATGGAGGACGCAGGCCTGGTTCGTCGCGAGCTTTCTGATGAGGACGGTCGTGTCGCGCACATCTTCGCGACGAAGGAGGGATTGGCAAAGGCGGTCGCGGCGCGACCGATATTGTCCCAACTCAACTCGCGGCTTTTGGCGGATTTCAGCGATCGGGAAATTGCGGCTGTAGCTCGCTTCCTCAATACTATCCTTGAGCGGTTTTAGAACATCCGTTGCGCCGCTCTATCGGCGGGCAGGGCCAAGGTCCGTTCCCGGCCGGAGCTTCAGTTGAAAAGGAAAACCTCCGCTGGAATGGCGCCGGCATCAAAGCGGCCTAGGCAGCCACCGTAGCCGCGACCTCGTCGGCGTGCCCGCAACATACCGTTCGATTGCGTCCGCCCGATTTTGCCTTATATACGGCCACGTCTGCGCGCCGCAAAACGGGTTCAATACTATTGTCACTAACAGCGTGCGCGCCAAGTCCGATGCTCACCGTCACCGCAATCGTCCCGGCCGAGGTCTCGATCTTCATTGCGGCGACCGCCTCACGCATCCGTTCAGCGACCTCCAGGGCGGTATCACTCGAGGCGTCCGGGAGCATTGCCGCGAATTCCTCGCCGCCGAGGCGGCCGATGTAATCTGAGGCGCGCAGTTCGGATTTGCATGCGGCGACCACACGCTTGAGGACAAGATCGCCTATATCGTGGCCGTACTTGTCGTTGATGGATTTGAAGTGGCCGACGTCAATCAAGGGGCAGTTCAATTGAGTTCCTTGGCGTCGAGTTCTAGCGATCTCCCGCGTGGCTTCTTCGTAAAAATAGCGTCGGCTCATGGCGCCGGTCAGGCTGTATTCGCCAGCAGGCGCAACTCCAATTCGTCAACCACCAGCCGTCCGAAATCCCGCATGATATCGATCTGCTCCGCGGTCAATTCGCGAGTCTTGATATCCATCGAGCACAGTGTGCCGATGTTGAAGCCGTCTCGCGACTGCAGCGGCGCGCCGATATAGAAACGAACGTTCGGTTTTCCGACAACCCGAGGGTTTTCGACGAAGCGTGGATCTTTCAGGGTATCATCGTCGGACGTTCGATCATCCATGGTGGATATCCCAGGTAAGCCAAATGCTCGGTTGTCGGAAAGGTGTCCCCAGCCGTTACCAAGACAATACTTGGCAACCCTGAAAAGACCCTCAAACTCGCCGGCATTATTGATGATTTGCCTGCGCGCGCCGTTAACCATGGAGCGGCTATCGCAAAACGGGCTGCCAGCCCTTGCGAGGGGACAGAATAGTCGGCGTCCCTACCTTCTTTGTCGGTACGAGATGCTCTGGGCAACGATCACCCCAGCGAATTTCGTCACGGCGTTGGTGAGTTGGCTCTTGGCGAGCCGATCGACGCGCTTCGTCTCAGAATATTTTCGGCGGCGATAGGAATGACATCGCAAATCTGCGCCAGGCGCGGGTTGCACCGCCGGCCGCGCGTGCTACAACTGTGACCGTAATCACGGCGTGCGGGATCTCTCGCGGCGGCGGTTTTCGTGGAAGCTTGAATTTGATGTCAGCCGGGGCATAACAAAGAGTATCGGCCCAGGTCGCGGCTTCGGATTCAATGCTCTCGTCCTGCGTGGTGAGCAGCAGCATGTCGGTAACGCTCAATCAGCTTACCTCGCTTGACCTGATCCGCGGATTTGTGGCGGTCGGCCGGCGCATGAGCATCACGCTTGCGGCCGATGATCTGTGCTTGACCCAATCGGCGGTCAGCCGTCAGATTCGTACGCTTGAGGACATGCTCGGGGTCAAATTGTTCGTGCGCGGCCATCGCTCGATCGTCTTCACCTCCGAGGGAGAGCGGCTGTTTCGGCGGGCCGACGAGGCGCTCAAGCAGCTGCAGGATGTCGTCGGTGCCGTTCGGATTGGCTTGGCTATGCGGCCAGTAACCATTGCCGCGAGCATCGGCGTCACCGGTCTTTGGCTGCTCCCTCGTCTCGGTAGTTTTCTGCAACGCCATCCAAACGTGGACGTGCGCATATCCGCCAGCAACGAGCTCAGCGATCTGCGTAACGAAGAGTTGGATCTCGCGATCCGCTATTGCCCACCCGAGGCCGCTCCGCCTCAGGCCACGCGGCTCTTTGGCGAAACCGTGGCTCCGGTCGCTCACCCCTCACTGAAGCTTGGTGCGCTTAAGTCTGCTGATGAGCTGAGGGGGCAGGTTCTCTTGGAATTTGATGGTGAGTATCGGCCTTGGCTCAGATGGAACGAATGGCTCGCGAGCCAGGGTTGGCAAGGCGTCAAGCCGAAGGCAATGCTTCGTTTCAATCAGTATGATCAGACCATTCATGCGGCTATGGCAGCCCAAGGCATCGCTCTCGGGCGCCTCGAACTGATCGGATCGGCACTCGGTGAGGGACGTTTGGTCAAATTAAGAATGTCTCGCCTCGGACCTGTCAACACGAATGCCTACTGGCTCATCCGCGGATTCGCCGCGCATCGTTCGGAAGTAGAGGATGTCATTGAGTGGATCAGAGGAGAAGCAAGCGAAATCGCTGCTTGAGTGCTGCAGGCCTGGTTGACCAAATCCAGTAGCGAACGAACTATAGTCGCGGCCAAGGACGAAAAATCTAACAGGCTGCCGCCGATTTACGCCAAACCAAACGGCAATTCGCATTCCGTTCGGTCATGCGAATGGCAAGGTTTCCTCGCTTGTGCGCCTGCAGCAGATCGCCTTTGATTTTTTCCGTCTGTCGGAGAACTTTAAGCTCCTCGCTAGGGGACATCGCTTCCCAAGCACGGAACGCGAGACCATGAAGACCCAGATGTTGGCGTTATCTCCAAGCGATCCCCCACCTCGATCGCCGGGAGTGGAAGTCGCCGTTCGATTTCGGAGTCAGCCGCGATGAGCGATTTGGTTATTGGCCCTGAGCCCTCACCCGAGATCGAATTCTGGTTCGAGTTCGGCAGCAACTACAGCTATCTCAGCGCCATGCGGATAGAGGACGAAGCACGCAAGCGCAACGTCCGTATCGTCTGGAAGCCGTTCCTGCTCGGGCCGATTCTGCAATCTTTTGGTGCCCACCCGTTCAAGCAAGAGCAGAAGGGCGCCTATGTGCACAGCGACATGGCGCGACTGTGCCGCAAGTACGGACTGTCACCCTGGGTCAAGCCCAGCGTATTTCCACGATTGGGAGTACTGCCGTTGCGGATCGCTTTATTGGCCAGCGACCAGCCCTGGATGGCGGCGTTCTGTCGCAAGGTGATGGAGCAGAATTTCGTGCTGGACCAGGACATCAACCAGCCAGCGAGCATTGCGCCGATCCTGGCCGAACTCGGCCTTCCGGCAGAGGACATCCTCAATCAGGCCCAAAGCGAGCCGGTCAAGGCGGGGTTGCGAACCCAAACCGAAATGGCGCGCGACAAAGGGA
>JBATYU010000826.1:0-2493 GCA_049674245.1 Bradyrhizobium sp.
CCTACGACCGGGGCCACTGCGTCACCCGCTCCTGCCGCAGCACCGCCGGCGCCCGCTCCCGCCGCTGCCCCGGCTGCCAAGTAGCGTCCAAGTAGCGTCGTCCGGGCCTTTCCTAAATTCTTTGTAAGAAACTCCCCGAGGCGGGATGCAATGCCTACTGAAGGAACGATCGCGATTTCTTGCGGTTGGCAATTTGCGCGCTCTGAAAAAACCGCCCTGAAAAAGCCTTGGCGTCATACCAGTTGTTAAAACGCGTGGCAGAGATATGCTCAACTTGCCGCTGACTCGGTCGGATCTCGGGGACGGGTCCGCTTCCCAGCCATTTTGGCCCCACATGGTTTAGTCGCGATGCGCGCCGTCGTCGCTGTTCTCGTTTTCGTGTCTGCGATCCACGCAGGCATCTGGGGGCTTTTGCGAGACAAGGAACAGGCTCCGGACTTCGGGGGTATCCTGCCGAGCGTGTCCTATGCGCCGTTCGAGGGGACCGCCCATCCCGACGTCGACAACATCCCCAACGCCGAGAAAATCCGCGTCGACATGAAGACGCTGGCGCCGCTGACGCGCGCGATCCGGCTTTACTCCTCGACCGGTGGCGTCGAGCTGGTGCCGCCGATCGCCAACGAAGCCGGCCTCAAGGTCACGCTGGGCGCCTGGATCGACAAGAATAGTGACCGCAACGAACGCGAAATGCTCTCCGCGATCGAGCTTGCCAAGCGCAACAGCAACGTCAACGGCATCGTCGTTGGCAACGAAACCATCTACCGCGGCGAGCAGAAGATCGAGGATCTGATCAAGCTGATCCAGCGCGTCAAGGGGGCGGTCAACGTTCCCGTCACCACCGGTGAAATCTGGAACATCTGGCTCGAGCACCCCGAACTCGCCTCGTCGGTCGATTTCATCGCGGCCCACATCCTGCCCTATTGGGAAGGCTTTTCCGACAAGCAGGCCGTCGATCAGGCGCTGATCATCTACCAGAAGCTCCGCGACGCCTTCCCGGGCAAGCGCATCATGATCGCCGAATTCGGCTGGCCGAGCGCGGGTTATAATCTGAAAGGCGCCAACCCCGGCCCGTTCGAACAGGCGGTGACGCTGCGCAATTTCGTCAGCCGCGCTGAAGCCATCGGCATGGAATACAACATCGTCGAGGCGATCGATCAGCCCTGGAAATTCTTCGAAGGCGGCGTCGGTCCGTACTGGGGAATCCTCAACGCCGCGCGCGAGCCGAAATTCGCCTGGACCGGGCCAATCGTAAGCCCGGACTATTGGAAGCTCGCGACCATCGCGCTTCTGGTCGGTGTGTTGATGTCGCTGCCGATCCTCAGGCTCCCCGGGCCGACCGTGCCGCAGGCGGTGCTATTGTCGGCGGCGGCAAACGGCGTCGGCGCCTGGCTCGCGACCGTGTTCGCCTACTGGAACGGGCATTATTTCGTGTTCGGATCGGCCTTCGCCCTGACACTGGGCTTGATCCTGCTGATTCCGCTGGTGCTGATCGCGATGGCGCGGATCGAGGAAATCGCCGCGATCGCCTTCGGCCACGCGCCGCACCGGCTGATCGTGAAAAGCGCGGCTGTCGTTCCCGCCACGATCGGCGACAGCGTCAGCTTCCCAAAAGTCTCGATCCACGTGCCGGCCTATTGCGAGCCGCCGGAGATGCTCAAAGCGACGCTGGATGCGGTCTCACGGCTGGATTATCCGAATTTCGAATGCGTTGTCATCATCAACAACACGCCGGACCCCGAGTTCTGGCAGCCGATCCAGGATCATTGCCGCGCGCTCGGTGAACGCTTCAAGTTCATCAACGCCGAGAAGGTGAAGGGTTTCAAGGCCGGCGCGCTGCGCATCGCCATGGACCGCACCGCAGCCGACGCCGAGATCATCGGCATCATCGATGCCGACTATGTCGTGCAGCCGGATTGGCTGAAGGATCTGGTGCCGGTTTTCGCCGATCCGCGCGTTGGCCTGGTGCAGGCGCCGCAGGATCATCGCGACGGCGACCGCTCGCTGATGCACTACATGATGAACGGCGAATATGCCGGGTTCTTCGACATCGGCATGATCCAGCGCAACGAGGAAAACGCGATCATTGTGCACGGCACCATGTGCCTGATCCGCCGCGCGGCGATGGACATGGCGGGCGGCTGGGCCGGCGATACCATCTGCGAGGACACCGATTTGGGGCTAGCGCTCATCGAGCATGGCTGGCTGACGCATTACACCAACCACCGCTACGGCCGCGGGCTGTTGCCCGACACCTACGAAGCCTTCAAGAAGCAGCGTCACCGCTGGGCCTATGGCGGCTTCCAGATCGTGAAGAAGCACTGGCGGCGCTTCCTGCCCGGCGCAAGCCGGCTGACCCGCGACCAGAAGCGCGAATTTTCGCTGGGCTGGCTGAACTGGCTCGGCGCCGAGAGCCTCGGCGTGCTGGTGGCGATCCTCAATTTGATCTGGGTGCCGATCGTTGCCTTTGCCGACATCGCCATCCCGGACAGAATC
>JBATYU010000827.1:0-4079 GCA_049674245.1 Bradyrhizobium sp.
CTGTTGCCGCAGCCGAACACGGCGTAGCGCACTTTGGCGAAGGCATCTTTCGGCAGATCGCCGCCGAGCCATTTCACGAACTGTGTGGCGTTATCAGGGGCCGCGCCATTGTAGGTGGCGCAGAAGATCAGTACGCCACCCTGCTCCGGCAGCTTTCCGACATACTCGTCGAGCGGCGCGAGTTTTGTGGCGAAACCATTGACCTCGGCGAGATCGGCGACGCGTGTCGCCAGTTCCTCGGCGGTGCCGAGGTTGGAGCCGTAGAGCACCAGCAGCGGCGTGTTGTGCCCCGGGCGCGTGCGCGCCTGCGGCGCCGCCGTGTTCGAGGCTGCGGCCGCGATCGCGGCACGGCCTGCGAACGCACCACGCTCCTTGTCGTTGCGCGGACGGACCTTGATCTTGAATCCGTCGGGCTTGATCGTCAGCGTCTCCTTCAGCACCATCTGATAGCGATTGACGTCGATCAGCTTGAAGCGCTGCAGGATCATGCCGATGGCAAGGGCGGCTTCGTGCATGGCAAAGCCGCGCCCAATGCAGGCGCGCTGGCCGTTGCCGAACGGCTTCCAGGCATTGATCGGGCGCTTGGCTTCGGCTTCGCGGCTGAAATTCTCGGGATCGAACGCGTCAGGGTTCGGTCCCCACACACTGGGATCGCGGTGCAGCGCCAGCGCAAGGACCAGAACAAACGTGCTCTTCCGGAGCTCGTATTTGCCGCCGACGGTCTCGTCCTTGAGCGGCGCGATGCCATAGGCCGGTGCGGGCGGCCACAGCCGCAGGGCCTCTTTAAGAATCTGCGTGATGTAGGTGAGCTGCGTGACCTGCGCATAAGTCGGTTTTACCCCGGGATCGGGCCCAAGCACCCGGTCGACTTCCTCATAGGCCTTTTTCAGAACCTCGGGATGCTTGAGGAGCGCATACAGCGTGCACGACAATAGTCCGCTGGTGGTCTCATGTCCCGCGATCAGGAACGTGTTGATCTGGTAGCGGATGTTGACGTCATCAAGCTGCTCGCCGGTGGCGCGGTCGACGCCGGTCATCATGGCGCCGAGCATGTCCTTCTTGCCCTCGGCAGCTTCGGCGTTCTTGCGCCGTTCGGCGACGATCTCGTCTACCATCGCGTTCATGAACGCGACGTCACTCGCGAGGTCGCGGTTACGGTTGCGCAACCACAGCCCTTCGAGCGGAAGGCCGCGGGTCAACATGATGGTCTCGAGCGAACGCACCAGCGACGCGACGAACGGATGATAATCCTCTCGATAAAACGAGTTGAAGCGGTAATCGAATCCACACAGGCCGATGGTGTCGAGCGTCAGCGCCGTCATGTCGTGGACGACGTCGATCTCGTCGTCGGCGTTGAGCCGCTCCCATTTCTTGACGAGCTGTTCGGCGATGTCGACCATGCTCGGATGATAGGATTGCATGGCGCGGTTGCCGAACGGCTGCATGAGGATGTTGTGCGCCTTGCTCCAGTTCGGCTCGTTCGTGTACGCTGTAAACAGTCCGTCGCCGGCGACGGCCCGCACGCGGCGCAGGGACCCTTTCACCGCCTTGTCGAACCGCTTCTCGTCAGAGAGCTCATCGACGAGATCGTGCCCCGACACGACGACAAATGGCGTGCCCATCATGTCGAGCCAGAAGATCGGCCCGAGCTCCTTGGCGAGCCGGGCCAGATTCTGCACCGGCGCGGTCGAGTCCAGCGACAGCATGTTGCCGACCACCGGTTTTGTCGGCGGACGCGGGATCGGGCTCAGCCTGTTGTTGGATGCCATCGTGCTGTCAGTCCCCTGCCACCTCAACTGTCATTCCGGGGCGATGCGCTAGCATCGAACCCGGAATCTCGAGATTGCGGGTCTGGTCCTTCGGACCATCCCGGAATGACGAAACATGGATTGCTTCGTCGCTTCGCTCCTCGCAATGACGACACTGGCTCGCTCCTCACCCAAACCTTCGTCTGCGCCATTCGATCAGCTTGGCGCTGACCTCCTCCGGTTTTTCCTGCTGCGTCCAATGGCCGCTGTCCCGCACCAGGTATCTTTCCAGATCGGGCACGATCTTCTCCATGCCATCAGCCGAAGATGGCGGCAGCACGCGATCGTTCTCCGCCATGATCATCAGCGACGGCACGCGCACGGTATGGTCGATGCCCTCCGAGCGCTGCCAGTTGCGCGACATGTTGCGGTACCAGTTGAGGCCGCCGGTAAACCCCGTACTGGTAAAAGTATCGACAAAGACCTGCTTTTCTTCTGCCGACAGGATCGGCCTGCGCGGATCGTGTTTGGCGTCGTAGTTGGCAATCATTTGCGGAAACGCCAGATTCGACCTCGGCGAGGCGCCGACACCGGCGACCGGCGGCTCCGCTGGTGTGGTGTCGGCATGCGGGACCGGCTTGCGCATGAAGGCATCAAAGACCTGTTCGACCCGGCTGCCGAAGATCCTGTCCGGCTCCCGCCGCGGATCCTGGAACTGCACGATGTACATGTGCTCGCCGAAGCGCTTGCGCAGCAATTCGATTGGATCGGCCGGCGCACGGCTGGTGTGCGGGGTGTTGACGCCAACCACACCGGCGACGCGACCGATGTGCCGCAGCGGCATTTGCCAGACGACAAAGCCGCCCCAGTCGTGGCCGACAAAGATCGCCTTGTCGATCTTGAGGTGGTCCATCAGGCCGACGAGATCGTCGGTCAGATGCTCCATGTCGTAATCCTCGACCGCCTCGGGGCGGTCGGTTGCACCATAGCCGCGCTGGTCCGGCGCGATCACGCGGATGCCGGCATCGCCGAGCGCCTTGACCTGGTGGCGCCAGGAGAACGCGATCTCCGGCCAGCCGTGGCAAAGGATGACCGGCGGCTTGTCGGTCGCAGGTCCCGCCTCGTAAAAGCCCATGCGAATTCCGTTGGTCCGGGCGAACTGCAGTGGCGGCATCTCGATCATTTCTTGAATCCTATTCAGCCGCGCCCTTGATGTCGGCAGCCGGCGGCGCGAACGCAGCTTCAAGGGCTGCGAATTCTCCGGGCAGCATGTCGGAGAGAATCTGCACATGGGGGATGATGTTGGCGCCCGCAATGAAGCCGAAATCGAGCTGGTCGCGGTAGCTCTGCACGGTGATGTTCAGCGCGAGCCCGTGGGTCGCGATCGACACCGGGAAGATATGCAGCAATTCCGCGCCAGCGGCATAGAGCGTCTGGCGCGGCCCGGGCACGTTGGACACCGTGATATTGGCCGACGGCGGCAGCACATCCGACAGGCTGGAACGGCTGTAGAGCAGCGCCAGGATCTGCACCAGGATCGGCGCCCCTAGCATCGAGATGTTGGAGACTTGCGGCATCAAGGCGCGCAGTGGATGCGACATCTCCTTGGATTTGGCCGATTGCGCGATGATCGCCTCGAGCCGCGCCTTGGGGTCCTCGATATCGGTGGCGATCGAGCAGATCATGCCGAACACCTGGTTGTTGCTGTCGGTGTTGCCCTCCTCGCGCAATGAGATCGGCACCGCGGCGGTCAAGGATTTCGCCGGCAGCGCGCCATGTTCAAGCAGATAACGCCGCACCACGCCGGAGGCGAGCGCCAGCACCACGTCGTTGAGCTTGCCGCCGGACGCTTTCGCGAGCGCCTTCGCCCGCGACAGCGAGATCGAGGTGCCGGCAAAGCTGCGTTCGGAAGAGATCGATTTGTTCAGGATGCTCGGCGGCGACATCATGCTGGCGAGGCTGTCGCGCGACCTCGGATCGGCGATCGTGCCGACCATGTCGGAAACGCTCTTCAGCATGGCCGGAATATTGCCGGCGAATTTCACCGCGCTTTCGATCTGATACATCGCATTGTCGAACAGGATCGATCCGAGGGCGCTCTTTCCCGAGCGCGGCAATTCGATGCTCTTGGCTGCAGCCGCGGCATCGAGCGGCTGGGTCCAGAGCTGCGTGTAGGAATCAAGCAGGGTCGAGGCGATGTCGCGCGGCTCCTGGCCGACCTTCGCTTTCGCCGCCGGCGGCTCGACTGTCCGCGGAACCGGCGAGACGTCGTAGATCATGTTGGTGAGCGCAGCGCCGGCGCCGCCATCGATGCAGGCGTGATGCATCTTG
>JBATYU010000828.1:0-4293 GCA_049674245.1 Bradyrhizobium sp.
GGTCGATCTGATGGCGCGTTATGCGGCGCGGCTTGCGGAAATGAAGTAGCGGCCCTTGGCTTTAGAGGCTCACGCGCCTAAAACGCGCACGACGTCAAAACCCGGACATCCCAATGGCAGACGCGCGGCGCGCCCCGTTAAAAGACAACACCGATGTTTCCGGCGCGCGGGCGTTGATCGTCGAGGCGCGCTTTTACGACGACATTCAGGATGTGCTGCTCGAAGGCGCGGTCGCCGAACTCAAGGCCGCCGGCCTCACCCACGACGTGATCACGGTGCCTGGTTCGCTGGAAATTCCCGCGGCGATCGCGATCGCGCTCGATGCCGCCGAGAAGCGCGGCAAGCCTTACGACGCGGCGATCGCATTGGGTTGCGTCATCAGGGGCGACACCATTCATTTCGAGATCGTGTCGATGGAGTCCTCTCGCGCGCTGATGGACCTCGCCGTGGCAAGGAAATTTCCGCTCGGCAACGGCATCATCACCGTCAACACCGAAGCGCAGGCCTGGGCGAGGGCGCGCGTCAGCGAGCTCAACAAGGGCGGCGACGCCGCCCGCGCCGCGCTCGCCATGCTGCGGATCAAGCGCCGGCTGGCAAAGGCCTAAACATGGCCGAGGGCAAGAACCAGGGCAAAAAAAAGCCGGCCAGGGGCCAGGAAAGGACAAAAGACCGCAAAGCCAACCGGCGCGGGGCGGCGCGGCTCGCCGCCGTTCAGGCGCTTTATCAAATGGACATCGCCGGCGCCGGGATCAACGACATCTTTGCCGAGTTCGAAAGCCATTGGCTCGGAGGCGAGGTCGAAGGCGACAAATATTTGCCGGCGGAAGCGGCGTTCTTTCGCGATGTCGTCTCCGGCGTGGTGCGCGACCAGGCCAAACTCGATCCCATGATCGACGACGCGCTGTCGAAGGGCTGGCCGCTGAAACGCATCGACGCCATCTTGCGCGCGGTGTTGCGCGCGGGATCCTACGAACTGGAGCATCGCAAGGATGTGCCCGGCCGCGTCGTGGTCTCGGAATATGTCGACGTCGCCCATGCCTTTGTCGATGGCGACGAGACCGGAATGGTGAATGCCGTGCTGGACCAGATCGCGCGGCAGTTTCGCGGCGAAGAGTTTTCACATGGCTAACGCGCGCCCATCCGGCGAGGAGACGCTGATCGCGCGATATTTCAAACCGCTCGCGACCGACCCGGGGGCGTTCAATCTCGTCGACGACGCGGCGATCCTGAACGTGGCGGGCGAGGACGTTGTGGTAACGGCGGACGCCATTGTGGAAGGCGTGCATTTTCTCCTCCATGATCCGCCGGATACCGTCGCGCGCAAGGCGCTCCGCGTGAACCTGTCCGATCTCGCCGCCACGGGCGCTGTTCCCGCGGGCTTTGTGCTGACGCTGGCGCTGCGCCGCGCCGACGAGGCCTGGCTTAAGCCATTTGCCCGTGCGCTCGGCGAAGACGCCAAAGGGTTCGGCTGTCCGCTGCTCGGCGGCGATACCGTTTCCACGCCGGGGCCGCTGATGATCGCCATTACCGCGTTCGGCCGGGTGCCCGCGGGCAAGATGGTCCGCCGCAGCGGCGCTAGGGTGGGCGATCGCGTGGTGGTGACGGGGACGATCGGCGATGCCGCGCTCGGTCTCGATATCCTCAACGGCGGGCCGATCGCCAAGGCTCTCGCCGATGACTTAGGCGGCAAGGAGATGCTGATCGCCCGCTACCGGATCCCCGAGCCGCGCAACGCGCTGGCACGCGTGATGCGCGATCACGCGAGCGCTGCGATGGACGTATCCGACGGTCTTGCGGGCGACCTTGCAAAACTCTGCGCCGCCTCCGGCGTCTCGGCGGCGATTGACGTCTCGAGCGTTCCACTCTCCGCCACGGGCCGAAAATTGCTCGCAGGCGGCGCGATCGGCATCGAGGCAATCGTTTCCGGCGGCGACGACTACGAGATTTTGTGCGCGATATCAGAAGATTGCTACGAGAGCTTCGCGCAGCAAGCGAATCAGGCCGGGGTCGCCGTGACCACGATCGGGACGGTGATCGCGGGGACCGCCAATCCCCGATTCCTCGATGCCCAGGGCGCGGAACTGACGCTCCGACGCCACTCGTACAGCCATTTCTAGAATTCCGGCAGAGAATGCGATTTTCCGCGCAGATAGCTCCCCAAATCGGCGGTTTATGCCCGCCACAGCGTTGCGCCCGGGATGCGATTTTGGCATGGTCCCGCCGATTTCGGCCGCCCTTTTGGGCAGGGCAGGCCTCCTTTTTATGCGCCCGGCCGCGTTCCTCGCGGTGATGGCGATGGACGACACCAGCATCTGAGGCAAATTCAATGACAGCATTATGGGTGATTGTGCTCTGCGGAGCGCTTTCCATCGTTTACGCCATCTGGGCGACGGCTTCCGTTTTGAAATCGGACGCCGGCAATCCAAGGATGCAGGAAATCGCGGCCGCGGTGCGCGAGGGCGCGCAGGCCTATCTGCGGCGCCAATACACCACGATCGGCCTCGTCGGCATCGTCATCTTCGGGCTGCTGGCTTATTTCCTCGGCACGCTGGTTGCGGTCGGGTTTGCGATCGGCGCGATCCTGTCGGGCGCGGCCGGCTTCATCGGCATGAACGTCTCCGTCCGCGCCAACGTGCGCACGGCGCAGGCCGCGACCACCTCGCTCGCCGGCGGTCTCGAGCTCGCCTTCAAGGCCGGTGCCATCACCGGCATGCTGGTCGCAGGTCTCGCGCTGCTCGGCGTCACCATCTATTTCGCCTATCTCACCCACTTCATGGGTCTTGCCGCCAACAGCCGCACGGTGGTCGACGCGATGGTTGCGCTCGGCTTCGGTGCCTCGCTGATCTCGATCTTCGCCCGTCTCGGCGGTGGCATCTTTACCAAGGGCGCTGACGTCGGCGGCGACCTCGTCGGCAAGGTCGAAGCCGGAATCCCTGAGGACGATCCGCGCAACCCCGCGACCATCGCCGACAACGTCGGCGACAATGTCGGTGACTGCGCCGGCATGGCGGCCGATCTGTTCGAGACCTATGCGGTGACCGCGGTCGCCACCATGGTGCTGGCCGCGATTTTCTTCGCAACCTCGCCGCTCTTGGTGAACATGATGACGCTGCCGCTTGCGATCGGCGGCGTCTGCATCATCACCTCGATCATTGGCACCTTCTTCGTCAAGCTCGGCGCCAACCAGTCGATCATGGGTGCGCTCTACAAGGGCCTGATCGCCACCGGCATCCTGTCGCTGGCGGGCGTCGCCGGCGTGATCTATTGGCTGATCGGGTTCGGTCCGCTGGCAGGCGTGAAGTTCACCGGCATGGCGCTGTTCGAGTGCGGCGTGGTCGGCCTCGTCGTCACCGGCCTGATCATCTGGATCACCGAATACTACACCGGCACCGACTATCGTCCGGTGAAGTCGATTGCTGCCGCTTCGGTGACCGGCCACGGCACCAACGTGATCCAGGGTCTCGCGATCTCGATGGAAGCCACCGCGCTGCCGGCGCTCGTTATCATCGCCGGCATCCTCGTCACCTACAGCCTGGCCGGACTGTTCGGTATTGCGATAGCGACCGCGACCATGCTGGCGCTGGCCGGCATGATCGTCGCGCTCGACGCCTTCGGTCCCGTCACCGACAACGCCGGCGGCATCGCCGAAATGGCGGGCCTGCCGAAGGAAGTGCGCAAATCGACCGACGCGCTTGATGCTGTCGGCAACACCACCAAGGCGGTCACCAAGGGCTATGCGATCGGCTCCGCCGGTCTCGGCGCGCTGGTGCTGTTTGCGGCCTATAACGAAGACCTCAAATTCTTCATCGGCAACGCCGCGAAGTTTCCCTACTTCCAGGGTGTGTTGCCCGACTTCTCGCTCAATAACCCTTACGTGGTTGTTGGCCTCCTGTTCGGCGGCCTGTTGCCCTATCTGTTCGGCGCGATGGGCATGACCGCGGTCGGCCGCGCCGCCGGCGCGATCGTCGAGGAAGTTCGCCGTCAGTTCCGCGAAAAGCCGGGCATCATGCAGGGCACCGACAAGCCGGATTACGGCAAGGCCGTCGACCTGCTGACCAAGGCGGCGATCAAGGAGATGATCATTCCCTCGCTCTTGCCGGTACTGTCGCCGATCGTGGTCTATTTCGCGATCTACGCGATCGCGGGCGGTATCGGCGGTGATGCCGCCAAGGTAGCCGCGGCCAAGTCGGCGGCGTTCTCGACCGTCGGTGCGATGCTCTTGGGCGTGATTGTGACCGGCCTGTTCGTCGCGATCTCCATGACCTCGGGCGGCGGCGCCTGGGACAACGCCAA
>JBATYU010000829.1:0-1821 GCA_049674245.1 Bradyrhizobium sp.
AGCGTTGCTCTCGCCTTGAAGCGCGAAGCCAGGATACCGAGAATCAGCCTGAACAGATCGGTCATCAGGATGCGAACTTACGCCGTCGGCTTGCCGCGTCTACGCCGAATCGAATTTTCGGTACACAAAGGCGCGCCGCGGGGCTGTGCCGGGCAGCAGTGCTTGCCGCGAGCGCCGCGACCCTGACCCAATAAATAAGCCCCGATCTTCACGGTCCCATGACGCGCGGGGCTTGCGCCCGGAGCCGAGGATAAGGCCAAGTTCGGCCGAAATTGCGTGATGCTATTCAACCAGATTGCAGCGCACGCCCTTTAAGCTCACCTGTAGTCCCGCTGCCTCTTGCCTCATCTGCTGTATCGATGGGCCAATGAAGTGCGTCTGGAAAGCTTCTGGATTGGCGTACACTTCGTACAGCATGATCGTATCGGCCTCTTCGTGTGGCACCATGATCTCAAACTGCAGCGTTCCGGGCTCGCTGGCGAGACACCGTTTCCCATGAGCCTTCAGAAACGTCAGATACTCATCTCGCTTGCCGGGAACAGTCTTGATCGTCGCCACGATTGCCAACTTTGACATGGCTCCTCCTTTGCTGCTCTAGTGACGCGGGTGTTGCATTTTATTCAGGTAATCGCGCCGGCATAAGCCCTTCTTCACACCATCAACTAAAGCTGAGGTCCACCTCACGAAAGCGCGCCGACTTCCGGTAAGGCACGAGACGGACATGTCAGGGTGGCCTGACGATGTCTGCACTTGGGGTAGAACGGACATGCCGTTCAAGCGGGCCACTTCCGTTCTGGACCCCGAGCGGACATCGGGCGTTCCGGCTTCTTATAGTGTTTTGCAAAGAACCACATTGACGTGGCCCTCGGGCCATCCTTCAAACTCGGCCATCCGCTTGAAGCCGGCCTTTTCGTACATGCGCGGAGCTTGGAAGTCATAGCTGGCTACCCAAATCTGGCGAACACCTCGACTGGATGCCTCCTCGACGAAAGCATTGATTAATGCGCGCCCGTAACCGCGTCCTCGATATGCCTCATCGATCCACATCTGTTTAAGTTCAGAAGTGCCTGCCCACGTATAGCCAGCGGCGACGCCGACCATCTGTCCCGCATCGTCGCGGATCACAAAGCCCAAGCCCTGACCATCATAGCGTCCGGTTGCACGACTATTGTGCTCGTAGAGGCGTTCTTCTATCGCGTCGATGTCATCCAGCGAGAGGTCGTGCCGTGGCTCTATTTGAAGGGTCATAGCGAGCATCCAAGCTAGGGCTATCGCCGCATGTTGCATTGTTGACAGCACTCAAATCCGAACGCACTCTTTTGCAATGGATTGGCAAAATTTGGAAACATTTTCATTTGGCGACAATTCCGATCTGGCGAACAGGCTTCTTGAGCTTGTTCTCTCGGGAACAAAGCGCGCGACGTGCTGGGCAGAAAGTCAAGGACTGCTCTCTGCGGAAATTGGCAAGCTGATGGTAGTCCTAGATGGGCAAGGGGCTCCGAAAGCCGTCCTCAAGACGATTGAATTGACGAAGCGACGTTTTGATGAAGTCGATGAGGCGTTTGCTTATGACGAGGGTGAAGGTGATCGCTCGCTACTGGCGCGAGGCGCATACGCGATACTTTTCGCGGCTTGGAAGATACTCGCCGGACATGATGCTTTGGTGTGAACGCTTTGAACTTGTCGAGCGCATTGGCTAGATCGATCCGATACTAAGGCCAGAACGTCCTCACTTCCGCATTTGGCACATCTGTATGGACCGGCCGTGCGTTGCAAGTCGAATATGACGGTCTGGAGATAATTGGTCTTGCTCATCTGTAT
>JBATYU010000830.1:0-1559 GCA_049674245.1 Bradyrhizobium sp.
GCGGTGGTGAGGCGAACATTCGCCTTGGTGAGGATACCCGCCGCCGGCAGCGTTCCAAGCAGGGCACACACCAGCATCGGCCACAGGCTGTCATTCGGCCTGCAATATTTGCAAGCCGATTGACACTCAAAATGAAGCAGCGTCAGCTCGAAGTGAACTGAGGCGGAGGTTCAGTCGCCGTAGGTTGACTGGCCGCAAATTGAAAAGCGCTTGTCAATTTCCCCCTCCCACGGTCAGGGCCATCAGCGCGAGAGCTGTCCGGCGGGAGGCGGCGGGCGAGGCACCGACGATGACCGCACATCCGATGGCTGCGCCCTGGGTTGCGGGGGTTTGGGCTGTGGGATAGAGGCCGCCTGCGGGGCCGGGGACGGAGGCGTGGACGACATCTTCTGTCTGATGTCTTCCTCAACAGCCTGCAGTGCCGCAATGTTCTGGGCCATCTGTTCTTGCTTGGCAGCGAGTTGTTCTACGCTGCGCCGCACGACATCGAGATTGAACGTCAAGGGCGCAAGCTGCTGCATCGGGTCAGTGGAAGTCGCAGCCACGACTGGCGGCTTCGTCGTCGAAATGGACAACAACCAGGCCAGCGTTGGAGCCCGGGCTATGACCATCTCCTTTGCTGCATCCCCGTAGGACTGCCAGGCAAGCGTGGCACCGACACCGATGAGAGCCGCAATAGAGAACCGGGCAAGGCTACGCAACATGCGTCTGCCAATCGACGGCCGGTCGCTTGCGACCTCACGGTCGTTGAGTCTGGAGGGATGAGGAGAATGGATCGGCGCCTTCAAGGGCCACCTACCGGAGCGCAGATCGGATCGGGCGTCCGGATCGCGCGCAGACCTGCCGGACGAAGTTTCTTCGGCTGTCAGCCACTCTTTCTCCGCGAGTGGTGGGCTTTGCGAGGTTGACATTGGTACCTCCACCGACGGTTCTTCCTAAGGTACCTCCACCGACGGTTCTTCCTAATTATTGAGGGAAGAGGCGATCCTGGTTTGACGGAAGGGAGGCAGGAGCGCAGCAGCCCTAGGGCGTTTGTGAGATCGTCGCACGATAAGAGAATCGACATGTTTGAGGTCGGTCAAGCGTCAACCGTTAGGCCGGCTCATTGCGCAACCCGGGCGTGTCGGCTACGGGAAGAAGGTCACAGTAACGTGCTTGATCGCGTCCGGTCACGCCGCGACAGTGACCTTCAAATTAATCAACGTCGCCAGCCTAAGTTCGATGGGTCTCGCTCACCAGTGGCTGCACAGGCCAAGATGTTTCTTTGCGATCGCCGCGCGATTTTGAGGCGTCCGAATACTCAGCGGCAATGACTGCACCGCCCGATCTAGGATCTGTCCGAGAAGCGAGAGTTCTTCAGGATAGTAGACAACCTAATCGGGCTGACATCTGATATGAGGCAGAATCACGCAATCCTTCTGTTCTATGAGGAAGGCTTGCAGCCTTATTTGGGCGGCGCTGGTCCGGTTGTTCCGGTCGCGAGCTTCGTTGGTAGCTGAGATCCTAGTCCTTCGGCATCAGATTAACATACAGCGCCGGCATTTGCCCAAGAGGCAGAC
>JBATYU010000831.1:0-2430 GCA_049674245.1 Bradyrhizobium sp.
GAACTCCGCCCTGTCGGCGCGAACGCAGCGGGCGCCGGTCCGGATATCGGCACCGCGGGCCGCGGCGTCGACGGCGTTGAGGACCACAAGGCGCGAATCGTCGACCACGCAATCGGAATATTCGAACGCGGTGCCGAACGGCCGCTTCAGCGCGTTGCCGATCGGATGGTGGGTGACGTCGAGCGTTGCGGAAGCGGGAAGACCAGGCCGGGAGGCGAGCCGGTCGTAGAGCAAGAGCGCGGAGCGCAACAACCACGGCGGACGCTCGTCGGAATGCGCTGGGATCGCAAACCGCATCGGTCGCACCAGATGCGGTGCGATCTTGAGCCAGTTGTCACGCTCGGCAAGAGCCGCGCGCACGCGCAAGAACCCCCTGCGCTCCAGCGCGGCGAGATCGCCATGGATCATGCGCGGTGTCGCGGAAGATGCGGCGGCGCCGAGATCGCCCTGCTCCAGCAGGATCACCCTCAAGCCACGGCCGGCGGCGTCGCGCGCCATGCTGACACCGTTCAACCCACCACCGATGATCGCCAGATCGTAGTCCGCCATGCACGACTTCCAGTGTAACGAATTCGCCACAACTAGCCAGTCTTGCGTGCAGACTCCATGACATCGGCAACGTTGCGGCCGACCAGCGCCGCATATTGCCCGATTGGAAACGGCTTGCCGATGAAATAGCCCTGCACCGCGTCGCAGCCCTCCTCGGCGAGGAAGCCGAGCTGCTCTTGCGTCTCCACGCCCTCGGCAACGATCGACATTTCCAGCGCATGACCGAGATCGATCACGGCGCGGACGATCGCCGCCGATTGCGGATTGCGGCCGAGATTGACGACGAAGGCGCGGTCGATCTTGATCTTGTCGAACGGGAAAGCCTGCAGATAGCTCAACGAAGAATAGCCGCTGCCGAAATCGTCCATCGAGATGCGTACGCCGAGTGCCTTCAGCCGCCGCAGCAGCGCCAGACCGCGATCGAAATCCTCGATCAGCACGCCCTCGGTGATTTCGAGCTCCAGCCGGTCGGGCGCGAGCCCGGTCTCGAGCAGGATCGAGTGCACCAGGCCGACCAGATCGCCGTGCGTGAACTGGGCCGGCGACAGGTTGACCGCGATCTGCATCGGCACTTTCCATGACGCGGCTTGCTTGCAGGCGTCCCGCAGAATCCATTCGCCCATCTCGACGATCAGGCCGCTCTCTTCCGCCAGCGGAATGAATTCGCTCGGCGGAACGAAGCCGCGCACCGGATGCTGCCATCGCGCCAGCGCCTCGAAGCCGACGACCTCGCTGCCGGCGACGGTGGGCCGCGCGACCGCCTGCGGCTGATAATGCAGCGAGAGTTCATCGTTCTTGATCGCAAGCGATAGGTCCTGATGCAGCACGCGGCGGTCGCGGATCTGCTGGTCCATCTCCGGCTCGTACACGTTGATGGTGCCGCGCGACTTCGCCTTGGCGCGGAACAGCGCCGCGCCGGCGTTGGCCAGTAGCGATGCAGCATCCGCGCCGTTATGCGGAAATACCGAGATGCCGGTGGTCACGCCGGTACGGACCGATTTGCCGTCGATCACGAACTCGTTGGCAATCGCTTCAGCGAGCTGCTGGGCCAGCGCCTTGCCGGTCTCGGGTTGCTTGCCGTCAATGATCAGTCCGAACTCGTCGCCAGAAAGCCTTGCCACGACGCCGCCGCCGGCCGCGGCCTGGAGGCGGCGGGCGACCTCGATCAGGAGCTTGTCGCCAGTCGCATGGCCGAACACGTCATTGATTTCCTTCAGCCCGTCGAGGTCGAGCGACAGCACGGCGAATTCCTCGCCGGTGCCGGCGCAGGCCTCGATCATCTGGGCCAGCGCCTGCAGGAAGGCGGCCCGGTTCGGCAGGTCGGTCAGACCGTCATGATAGGCCATGTGCGCCATGCGCGACTCGGTCTGGCGGCGGTCGGTGACGTCCTCATGGGTCTTGATCAGATATTGCGGTTGGCCGGCTTCATCCAGCACCGTCATGCGCCGCGTCAGGAACAGCCGCAATCCGTCCTTGGTCGAGATCGGATGTTCCTCGGCGAGCAGGCCGCGTTTCTTGATCGCGGCCTCGTCGCGCGCGATGATCAGCTTGGCTTCCCTCGGATTGAAAATATCGGCGGCCGTCAACCCGGTGGCGTCCTCGCGCCGCCGGTTGAGAATAGCTTCGGCGCTGCGGTTGGCGAGCAGATATCGCCCGTCGCGGACGTCTTCGACGATCAGCGATACCGGAATGTTGTCGACCACAAGTTCGAGGAATTTCTTGTTTTTTTCGAGTTCCTGCGACAACGATCGCCGCCCGGTGATGTCGTCGAACATGGCGATCAGGAATTCCGGACGGCCGTGTTCGTCGCGCGCGACGACGCGATTGGAGGCAAGTACGCGCTTTTCCAAACCGCGCTCGACCACGAGTTCGCTGCGATGG
>JBATYU010000832.1:0-2105 GCA_049674245.1 Bradyrhizobium sp.
GTTCGTAAGCGAGCGCCTCATTGTGAATAAAGCCATTTGCGCGGGCCGAGCCGATCGCCTGCTCGTAGAGACGCTCAGCATCGAGCTCGCGGCCTTCGATCCGGGCGATCTCAGCGCCCACCAGTGCAGCGCGGTCCTCGAAATTCTCAGGGCAGTTTTCAGCCCAGACAGCAATCTGCCTGCTATGATCCGCCAGAGCCGCCAAATGCTGGGATCGCTCCTCGGCTGGAGCTTCATCGCACCGCGCCGCCCGGGCAAGGGCACCATAGAACTGACATTCCGACTGCTCCACTTGCGTCGGCGCGGTCCATAGCAATGGCGCCAGTTTCGTTACGGCCGTGATCGCAGCCATGGAGTCGCTGGCGTAGACGCCAGCTTGTAGCTTGCGAATCCAATACCAGCACGCGCAAATACTCAGCTCGCGATTGTTCTCAAATCGCTGCACGAAGCGGCTCTCGTCGAACGTTGCGTCATTGAAGGAACCAAAGTCCAGTGTCAGTCCACGCAACATCCGGACCAGCCTGAACTGTACAGTGAGATTGTTGTCGGCAAGACCAAAGCCCACGTCCTGCGCGAATTTTATCCCAATTTCGGCCTCTCGTTCGACTTGGTCGAGTGGAGCACCCGAGGCGAAGAGGTTCGCCGTCAGGTCAATGCAACTGTAAGCGGCATAAGAAAGATCGCCCGCTTCCTGTGCGGCCTCGAAAGCGCGCCGCAGGAAGGCGCGGCTCGTGGCCAAGGGCTGTGTCCAGTGCGCGACATGGACTGCGAAAACCAGGAAGACGCGGGCTCGGAACCGGTCAAGGCCGCGCTTCTCAACCAGATCCAGGCCAAGCTTGCCGAAGCGGAACCCTGCCTGGTAATCGCCGAAGTGTGTCCCGAGCACACCACCCAGCCATGCATATGCAAGGGACGATCCGTCGCTGTTGCCATACTCCAGGCTGAGGCTCGCCATCCGGCCGACGACGAGGCGGAAAAGATTCAAATCGGTAAACAAGGCGGGCGATGTTAGTACCGTGAGCACGTCCATGGTTGCGCGGCGGTCGGGATCGGTCATCAGCGGCAGGTCGAGCAGCCCCTCGATCGAGCCGGACCCGAGCCGTTGCCGCAGCCGATCATACTCCTGCTGGACGTCCTGGGCGGTCGCGTGCTGCGGCCATCGGGCGTCAACCCGGCGGAGATATTCCAGCCCTACCTCGACGGCCCTGTTGCTCCGGTCGAGGGTCGTATACAGATTGATGCGCACGCAGGTGCCCGCGGCGGCGTGAACAATGGTCCGTGCCCGCGTCGAAAGTTGCGAGAGCCGTTCTTCCGCTGCCGCTAATTCGCCGGTCAGGTATTCGCACTCGCCCCTGTTGAGTTCGAGGTCGAAGGTAAGTTGGTAGCACTGCTCCCAACCATTCTCCCCCAGCAGCAAGCGTCCGACGACAAAATACCGCAGAGCTGCGGCGTAGGCGGTTGCCGCCTTGGCGCGCCTACCTGCCATTAGATTGAATGTGGCGACCTGCTCGCGCTCCCGCTCTGTGCCGATCAGCGCCGCGCTACGGTCGAACTGGTTCACGATGTCGAAGATGTTCTCTTCGAGGTGCTCCAGTGGGGTGCGCGCGGCAAGTAATCGGCCAATGCGAAGATGCGCCATGGCCCGCTCGTCCTCGACGATGAGCGTATAGGCCGCCTCCTGGACGCGATCGTGGAGGAATGCGTACGTGCCACCCGAACGAAGGACGAGGCCCGCCCGAACAGCTTCCCACAGCGCTGCGTTTGTCGCTTCGTCGCTCGCCTCGTGAACCAGCGCAAGCGTCTCCGACTCGGCAGCATTCCCCAGGCAGGCCAACTGGCCGAGAACCTTCTGAGTCGCTGGCGGCAGACGGCTCAGCTTCGCCACCATGAAATCTGCGACGTTGTCGGTATAACCCTTGGCGCGAATGCTATTCAGGTCCCAGGACCATCGCCCTTCACCATAGTCGAAGGTGAGCAAACCCTCCTCGACAAGTACAGAAATCAACTGAATGGCGAAGAATGGATTGCCCGCCGTCTTCTCATGGATCAGTTCTGCCAGCGCGGTGACGCGTTCGGGTTCGCAGTGAAGCGAATCCCCAATCAAC